>NZ_QODI01000030.1:0-29122 GCF_009935975.1 Pseudomonas sp. Q1
TGCGGGAATAGCTCAGTTGGTAGAGCACGACCTTGCCAAGGTCGGGGTCGCGAGTTCGAGTCTCGTTTCCCGCTCCATATTCAATGAAAACGCCGATCAGCAATGATCGGCGTTTTTATTTGTGCGCGTTAAGCACCCTTGCCAGTCGCTGCGTGGCTTGACGGATCTCATCCCGATCCAGTGAGGCAAAACCCAGGCGCAGGGCATTTTCCGGCAGGTTCATCGGCGAAAACTGACGGGCGCTACGCACCACGATGCCCTGGTCCTGGGCGGCGTTGACCCGTTGATCGACGTCGGTGTCATCCTCGAACCGCACCCAGAGCGCGAGGCCACCCTCCGGCTCGCGTACCCGGATACGGTCGCCAAATGCCTCCTGCAGGCAGCTCTGCAGCACCTCCCGACGCGCGGCGTATTCTTTTGAAACGCGGCGCAGGTGTTTCTTCAATTCGCCCTGGTTGATCAGGTCGGCCAGCATCTTCTGCGCGACCGCGTCGCTGTCTCCCACCACCAATGCCGCGCTCCTCTGCAGCACTTCAATCACGCTGGCGGGGGCGACGACGTAGCTGCAACGAAAGGTTGCGCCCAACGCTTTGGATAACGAGCCAATATAGATCACATGACGTTGTGCGTGATCACTGGCCAACGGCAAGTACGGCCGCCCGTTGAAATGGTATTCGTGGTCGTAGTCTTCTTCGATCACGCAGAAATTGTGCTGCGCCGCCAGTGCCAGCAGCTGTTGTCGACGTGCTGCATGCAGGCTCACGGTGGTGGGGAATTGATGGTGCGGCGTGAGGTAAATCATCCTCACGTTGTGCATGTGGCATAACCGCTCGATGTGGTCCGTTCGGCAGCCTTCGTCGTCCATATCGACCATGACCAGTTGCGCACCGAGCTTGCGGAAGATTTCCCACGCGGGGGGATAGCTCAAGCGTTCTACCAGCACCACGTCACCCGGTTGGATCAGCAGGCCGGCGGTCAGGAACAGCGATACCTGAGTGCCTGGGGTCAGGCAGATATTCTCGGCGTTGACGGCCAACCCACGGTTATTGCGCAACATCTGCGCCAATGCGCAACGCAATTCATAGCCGGTGCCTTCGCTACCATAACGCACGCAGTTGGACGTAAAGCTGTTGCGCAGCGCGTTGCGGTAGTAGCGATGCAGCACGGCCTGGGGCAGCAAGCGGTGGTCGCAGGCGCCGTTATCGAAAAACAGCGCGTCGTGCCGATGTTGCAGGGCGATCACCTGGGCGTTCTGGGTGAAGTACGCGACGTTCGCTTGTTCCAGCAATGGCGGGGCAAAAGACTGTTGTGCGCCGCGAGGCGTTGGCGTGGGCGCCAGTTGCGTATTGACGAACGTCCCACGTCGCGGCTCGCTGATCAGCCAGCCTTTGGTCAGGGCTTCTTCATAGGCCAGGATGACCGTCTTGCGGTTGACGTCGAGCAACTGCGCCATTTCTCGCGTACCCGGCAGCAGCGTGCCCGGTGACAGGCGCCCGTCGACGATCGCAGCCACCAGGCCCTCGGCGATCTTGCGATAGGAGGCTTGGCGGGTGTTCTCATCCAACTTGAGCAACGGGCGCCATTTACGCATCTGGACCATCTGAAGTATCCAAAACTGGAGGTTTCTAATGGGCCTAGTCTAGCGCAACAATCAAGCCTCACTTACCCCGAGGTCTTTATGAATACACGCCATGTCATCGAACTCGCCCCCTCGGGGGAAACCTTTGAAGCCGGTGACGAGCTATTGCTGGACGCGATGCTCGCCAGCGGCCTGTCCGTACCGTTTTCCTGCCGTCGCGGCGCGTGCGGATCCTGCAAGGTCATCGTCACTGCGGGGCACTATCGGGCCAAGTCACTGGCGCCCGGCGCCCCTGCGCCATGCTTCCCCTTGGCGGCCAATGAAATGCTGTTGTGCCAAAGCCACGCGTGCGCCGATATGCGCCTGGAAATTCCCGGCTGGTCGCTGGACACGCCCGCGCTGGTTGTCGAGGCGACGGTGCTGGGCAAGCGCGCACTCAGCGCCGATATCACGGAGTTGGTCCTGATACCGGATAAGCCATTGGCCGTGCGGCCGGGCCAGTACCTCAAATTCCGTCTGGTCGGCGGTGACTCGCGCTGCTTCTCGATCGCCAACCTGCCGGCCGAAGGCGATGGGCGCCTGGTGTTTCAGATTCGCCGGGTGCGCGGTGGGCTGTTTTCCGAGACGCTTCTGGATGACCTCGAGGCCGGCGATCTGTTGCCGTTGGAAGGGCCTTTTGGTGCCTGTACCTGGCAGGACAATGCCGCTGCGCCTGTGGTCTTGTTCGCCACGGGCACCGGCTACGCGGGTATCAAGCCGATCCTGCTGACCGCCCTGCAACAGGATGTGCCGGTGACGTTTTACTGGGGCGGCGCACAGGCGGCAGATTTCTACGACCGCGCATTCCTGGATCAGGCGGTCATCGACTCTGCGAATTTTCATTGGCACCCGGTACTGGCAACCGAGGGCAGGGTGCAGGAGGTTGCGCTGAGCCATGGGCACGCCTGGGAGGCGGCTCAGGTGTATGCCTGCGGCAACAGCGTAATGATCAACCAGGCGCGTGCAGCTTGCCTGGACGCGGGCTTGTCGGCCCATCGGTTTATCGCAGAGGCCTTTGTGCCCAGTGGCCAGTCCGGCGCCGATACGCTGCTCGACAACCTGGATCAAACCTGGGAAAAAGTCGGGCCGCGCTATTCCCTCGACGGCATGCTCGCGGCACGTGAGAAAAGCGTGCGTGCACTGGCCGCGATCGCCAGTCAACTGAAGGTGGGCATGACCACGGGCGCCGCCCTCGAAATGGCCGCCCAGCAACTGCAGGCCATGGGTGCCTCACATACCTGGCACCCCACCTACATCCGCTTTGGCGATGATACGGTGCGCCCATCCCGGGAGGGCATCGACCCGCTGCGCACATTGCGCCCCAGCGACATCGTGGTGGTGGACCTTGGCCCGGTCTGGGACGGCTATGAAGGCGACTACGGCGATACCTTTGTCTTCGGCGAGGCGCCGTTGCACCTGGAGTGCCGCAAGGTTTTGCATGAAGTCTTCGATGAAACCCGCGAAGCCTGGCTGCGAGGCATGACCGGCTGTGAACTGTATGACTTTGCCGAACGCCGCGCCGTGGACAAAGGCTGGCGGCTGTCACGCAACCTTGCAGGCCACCGCATTGCGGATTTTCCCCATGCATTGTTCGGGAACAAGGAATTGGCTGACTTGGCTATCACCCCCAGCGAAATGGTGTGGGTGCTGGAGATCCAGCTTTGTCACCCCGTGCTGCCAATCGGTGGCTTCTTCGAAGATATCCTGATGCGTTGAGCCCGCCGTTGCGGCGGGCTCAAATCGCCTCAGAGCTTGGGCAGTTGCCCGACGCGGCCCATCATTTCGGTGACGATCTGCAGGTCGAGCAGGAACTGGTCGACGCTCTTGAACTCGCCGTCCGTGTGCCCGGTGTATTTGACTTCCGGGCGCGCCAGGCCGAATTGCACGCCATTGGGCAATTCGTGCACGGAGGTCGCGCCGGCCGAAGTGCCGAACTTGTGTTCCATGCCCAGGTTTTCGCTGGCCACGGCGAGCAGGGCTTTCACCCATTCGCCTTCAGGGTTGCGGTACATCGGCTCGGCCACCGAGTAGGTAAAGTCCACCTTGACCTTGGATTGCTTGTCCCAGGCGCTGAGCTTGTCGGCGATTTCGGCCTTGAGCACTTCCGGTGTCTTGCCCTTCGGCACGCGCAGGTTCACCGCCAGTTTGAAGGCTTTGGCATCCTGGCCGACAAAGGTCAGCGAGGTGGTCAGCGGCCCCATGAAAGCGTCGGAGAAGCCCACGCCCAATTTGCCGCCCAGGTAATCCAGGCCCCAGTTGTCGGCGGCATATCGCGCGGCGTCGGTGATGTGGTTGTGTTTGAGGGCAATCTTGCCGTCCAGGCTGTGGATCAGCACCAGCATGCGCGCCACCGGGTTCACACCGGATTCCGGTTCAGAGGAGTGAGCGGACACGCCGGTCACCGTCAGCTTGACCTCGTTGCCGACCACTTTGGCCGCCACCTCGAAGTCGCCGCCATTCTGCTTGGCGTATTCAACGCCGGCTTTTTCCAGGCTGGCCGCCAGTTCAGCCGGCTTGTCGCTGACCAGAGTGGCCACCGATACCGAAGGAATCTGGTTGGTGGCCATGCCACCGGTCATCGAAATGATCTCGGCGCCTTTGCCTTCACCTTTGCGCACCGGGAAGGTCGCCATCACCGTGCCGTAGCCTTTCTCGGCAATCACCACCGGGTAGCCGCCATCCAGCGCCAGGTTGTATTGCGGAACCGGGTTGTGTTCGAAGTAGTACGGGATCGCATCGCCGGAGGTTTCTTCAGTCGTGTCCACCAGCAACTTGAAGTTGCGCGCCAGCGGCAGTTTTTCTTCCTTGATCACTTTCATAGCGTACATGGCCACGACGATGCCGTTCTTGTCATCCTCGGTGCCACGTCCATACATGCGGTCGCCGATCAGCGTGACCTTGAACGGATCGAGTTTGGTGCCGTCCTTGAGCACCCAGTTTTCCGGCGTTACGGGCACCACGTCGGCGTGGGCGTGGATGCCCACCACTTCGTCACCGCTGCCTTCCAGGGTGATTTCATAGACGCGGTTGTCGACGTTGCGGAAATTCAGATTGAACGCTTTGGCCAGGCTTTGGATCTTGTCGGCGATCTTGAGGAATTCCGGGTTCTTGTACTGCGGCAGGCCATCGACATTGAACGTCGGGATCTCCACCAGCTCGCGCAGGGTTTCCAGGGCGGCCTTGCCGTACTTCACCCGCGTATAAATGCCGAGCAGACGATTGATTTCGTTCTGCTGGTCGGCGCTCAGCGGTTTGTTGCCCAGGAAGGTCTCGATGGCCGGGCCGACATCATCGGTTTTCGCCAGCTCGCCCTTGGACAGGGTGCCGAGGAAACCCCGGAAATCGGTGGCCGGCGCTTCGTTGAAATGCTTGATGATCGTCGCGCTTTGTTCGGCGCTGAGGTTGGCGAGAGCGGATGTGGCGACTGCCGAGAGGCTGGCTGCGAACAGGGTGGCGGCCACCAGTTTTTTGAGTGGAAAGTGCATTGTCAGAGGCATTCCTTTGCAGATAGTGAGTAAGAGGTTTCTGATCAATAAGTCAGAAACATTTCTACACACTACCATCACCAAGGTCGCTATAGGGAGGCCTTGGTGTGGGAAATATCGTACTCAGGTGTCAGGACAATAAAGACTCAAATGTGGGAGGGGGCTTGCCCCCTCCCGTAAGGGGGGGAGGCGTTGAATCACATTTCAGGTCAAGGCTTGCCTGGGTGCGGCTCCGGATACTGAGCCATGACCTCCAGCGCCTTGGCATACGGCCCATCCCACAACTGCTCATGCAACTCGCCAATTCGCTTGGCCATCGCATTGTCGTGCATCACCACTTCCAGGTTGCGCGAGTTGTCGAAATACCCGCCGAGCCAGTTGCTCGTGCCGACCCACGCCACTTGCCCGTCGATCTCCATGGTCTTGCTGTGGATCACCCGCGCATAGGGGATAAAGCCTTGTTTAGCCTCGGGCAGCGTGACGATCTTGATCTCGACGTTCGGCAATACGGCCAGGCTTTTGAGATAGGGCAGTTCCAGCGTGTCGGTGTTCCAGTTGGACACCATCAATTTGATCGACACCCCACGTGCGGCGGCGGCGCGTACGGCGTTGTCGATCACGGCGTAGTAGGGGCGGGTGCGATCCGGTCCGTAGGATAACGGCGCATAGTCCAGCAGTTGCACGCGTACTTCCTTCTTTGCCTCGCTCAGCAGGCGTGGCAGCTCCAGTTGTGAATCGCCCACGCCCGGTGGGTTGTAGCGTTGCGGGCTGGCGACCAGGTAGTTGCCGGTGCGCGCAGGTTCCTGGCCGGTGACCGGCAGGGGCACGGGTTTGTGGTCGGCGAGGGCGGCCTGGGCTTTCCAGTCCTGGTTGAAGATCGCCTGGACCTGGCTCACCACGGTCGCATCGCTGATGCGCAGGCCGGTTTCGTGGATATGTTCCAGTGAACGCCAATCGAAATTCTGGCTACCGACAAACGCCTGTTTACCGTCCACCACCAGGTATTTGGCGTGGATGATGCCGCCGCTCACTTGCCCGTAGGGCAATACGCGAAAGGTCAGGTTGGGAATCGCGCGCAAGCGTTCCAGCGTGGAGGCTTCCGATAACTTGATGCCTTTTTCTTCAAGCAGGAAGCGAATCTTCACACCGCGTTTGCCGGCGGCTTCCAGATGTTGGATCACGGTGTCCATCACTGAGCCTGGGTGGTCGGCGGCGTAGAACTGGCCGATATCAATGGTCGTTGTCGCACCGTCGAACAGTTCGATCCACACCGGACCAGGCTGGCGCAGGTCAGCCGTGCCCAACGCAGCATCCACCGGTACGGTGTGCACCAGTTCAAACCCCGGAATTGAAAAGTCCGCTTGGGCAAGCGGACTGAGGAGCACGCCGGCGAGGCCTGCGATACGCAATTTCATGGATAGGTGCATGGGCATCTCATCGAACAGAAAGAACGGCGGGCGCATCGTGCGCCCGCCCTGAAGGTCATGCCGTGCGGGTGTGCAGCGGCGTCGGCACCAGGTGCGGGACTTCACCCTGGACACGGGCGCCGGTGGCGGCGCGGATCAGCAGGATCTTCAACTGATCGTTGATGCGCTCCAGGCTGTCCTGGAAGAAGTTATGGAACACCACGCAGAACAGCGCAATGGCAATCCCCAGGCCGGTGGCGAACAAGGCCGTACCGATACCACCGGAGATCTGACCCGGGTCGGATACGCCGGCCGTGGCCAGTGCCTTGAAGGTGTCGATGATGCCCAGGATGGTGCCCAACAGGCCCAGCAGCGGCGCGGCGGTGGTGATGGTCTCGATGATCCACAGGCTGCGCGACAGCGGTGCACGGGTCTTGAGGTACTGGGTGTCGATCTCGTCGTCCAGGTCCTTGCGCGAACCATGGGCGGCCTTCTGTGCCAGGATCGGCAGTACCATGTTCAGCGGCAGGCTGGCGCGGCGGGTCAGCGCCTGCGGCAGGTCGCGTTCGCTGTGCACGTTGGCACCGAGCACTTCGGTCAAGGCACGTGCCTGGCGACGCACATAGGCGAAGTAGATGCCGCGTTCGATGGTGATAAAGATGGCAATCGCCATGGCGGCGTACATTACATAAAAGGTGATGGCGTGAAGCAGGTTCATGTCCATGATCTGTAGCCTCGCAATTAGAAGTTCGCTTCCAGGGAAACCGTGACGGTACGGTCCAGGCCCACGATGTAAGCCGGGTCGCCATCGCGGAAGCCGCTGTAGCTCGCCGAGTTGGTCTTGGTGGTGTACACGCCGTCCAGGTATTTCTTGTCGAACAGGTTGTCGACGTTCAGGCGCAGGGTCGCGTCCTTGACCACTTTCTTGTCCACCGGCAGGTAGATACCGGCGCCGAGGTTGAACACGGTGCGGCCGGAGATGGATTCATCGTTGGTCAGGTCGCCATAGAGCTGGCTGGTGTATTTGCCGCCGAAGGTGCCGTAGAAGCGCCCATCGTCATAACCGATGTTGGCTGCCAGCATGTTCTTGGGCACGTTGGCGAACTGCTTGCCGCTGGTGGGCAATACGATGGCTTTGCCTACGTTGTAGACGGTCAGGTCATCTTGCTGTTCGGCCTTGGTGTAGGTGTAGGAGGTGTAGTAGTTGAAGTGGTTAGGCAGCAGGCCGCTCCATTCCAACTCCAGGCCTTTGTTGTTGACGGAACCGGCGTTGATGTCGGCGAAGTCGCCGTTGACGTCCTTGGACGAGACCTGGCGGTTCTTGAACTGCATGTAGAACAGGGTGGCGGCCAGGGTCATGTCGTCGGCGGTGTAGCGCCAGCCCAGTTCGTGGTTCCAGCTGGTTTCCGGCTTGGAGTTGATCGAGTCGGCGCCTTTGTCGTACAGCACATAGTTCTGCGGTACGCGCATGTTGCGCGACAGGCTGTAGAACAACTGGTCACGTTCATCGAGCTGGTATTTCAGGCCCGCGTTGGGCAGCAGCTTGTTGTAGGTCTGGTTACGCTTTTCCGGTTGTTCGGTGAGGCTGCCATGGTTGGTGCCGTCGCGCTCGACGTTCATGTAGGCAAGGCCGGCTATCAGGGTCCAGTCCGAATTGATGAACCAGGTGTCCTGGGCCCAGACTTTTTGCGCCGGGGTCACGGTGAAGCGGTCGCGACCCTGAACGGTGTTGCCGTTGGCGTCGACCACGGACGTTCCATCCGGCCAGGTGTCGCTTGGCTTGCCGCTGTTCTTGAGGGCAATGAACGGTTGGGTCTGGCTCTGGCGTGCGCGCTCGTACCAGTAGCCGAATTGCAGGCTGTGGTCGCCCAGGTCCCAGTTCAGTTTGGTGGTGATGCCCGGGCGCCAGGTCTGGGTGCGTGAAGGGCGATAGTAGACGCCGGTTGTCGAGGAGCCATCGGCATTGTACTGGGCGGCGGTTGGCAGGTTGCCCAGATCGAAAACGCCGCCCTGGTTGGAGCCACGGTTCAGCGCATAGGAAGAGGAACCGACACCGCTGCCATTACCCCAGTAGTAATACGGGATGACCGAAAGCGACAGGTTGTCGGCCAGCTTGAACTGGGTGTTGAGCACGCCGGTAAAGGTCTGGAACGGGTTCTGCGCCAGGGCGTAGTAGTTGTTGACCTTGCCGTTGCTGCCCAGGGCCGGCGTCGCGGCGTACGGGTCGTATTTGCGGCCGTACTGCTGGAACTGCGCCTTGGTCAGCTGGCTGTAACTGTTGTTGTCCTGCTCGTGGTACTTGAGGATCAGGTTCGCGGTGTTGCCGTTACCGGCGTCGAAGAAGCTGTTCCACTCCACTTTGTCCGCGCGCACGGCGCCCGAGCCCCGCCACATATCGCCTTCGGTGTGGGACACCGAGAGCCAGTTGCTCAGGCCGTTGACCTCGCCGGTGTTGAGGCGGGCGAAGGTCTTGCGGGTGGCGTTGCTGCCCACGACCTGTTTGACGAACGCCCCGGTTTCCTTGGTCGGGCGGATCGTCACGATGCCGATGTTGCCGCCGCTGGAACCGATATGCGGGCCGTCCGCCTCCGAGGAACCCTGGGTGACGAAGATCTGGTCGATGTTTTCCGGGTCGCCCAGCAGGTTGGAGTACAGCGCGTAGTTGCCGGAGTCGTTGATCGGCATACCGTCCACCGACATGCCCACCTGGTCGGAGTTCATGCCGCGCATGGTAAAGCGGAAACCGGAGAGGCCGGTGTTGTCTTCGCTGGAGATGTTCAGCCCCGGCGTGTACTTGAGTTTGTCGATGGCGTTGCCGGTGGCGGTTTGCTTGTCCAACGCTTCCTTGGTGATGGTCGAGCGGCCCTTGGCGCTTTCTTCCGGGACCATGTAACCGCCCCCAGCGGTCGCCTTGCCCTGTACGCCAATCGTCCCGACGTCACTGTCGCTGGTGGCTGCCATGGCCCAGCCCTGGGTCATGCTCGTTGCGGCAACGAGTGCCAGATGAATACGTGTGAACCTCATCACTGTCGTCCTGGTGTCGGGTGCTTATTGCACGCTGTAGTTGAAGGTGGCGGTGAAGCGTTGCTCGTTGCGTCCACCGAAGGCTTGTTCGGGGAACGGCTTGACCTGCTTGATGCGGCGCAGGCTATTGGTAGCGGCCCGGTTGAGCAGCATGCTCGGTGCCGGGGTCTGGATCCCGGAGTCGAGGACGCGGCCTTGTCGATCCACCATCAGCCAGACCACCACCTCGCCACTGGGGCGCTCGAGGGACGCCTGGCGCCCGGTGGGGTATTGCTTGTAAGTGTCCAGCTCGTTGCGCAGCCCCTTGAGGTAACCCCCTTCCAATGCCTGGCCATCCACCTTGGGCGGTGCCGGTGGCGCGGGCGGTGCGGGTGTCGGTGCGACGGCGGCCTGCACCGGCTTGGCGGCGACGGGGGCTACTGGCGCGGGTGCGGGCGTTGGCTTGGCGGCCACCACGGGTTTGGGTTTGGGCACCGGCTTGGGCTTGGGTTCAGGTTTGGGCAGCGGCTTGGGCGGTGGTGGCGGTGGAGCCGGTTCGGCTTCTTCATCCTCGATTACCGGTGGTGGCGGTTCTTGCTCCACCACGGGTTCAGGCACCACCTCGGGCTCCGGCTCGACCAGGGCAAGCTCGACCGCCGATTCATCGTACTGAGGCTGGATCTTCAGGGGCTGGGACTGGATGCCCAAGGCAATCAGCACCAGGGCGATCAGGGCCGGGACACTGCCCAGCAGCTGACGCGCACGAAACAATACATACATGGTCAGGACTTACGCGTGGCGATGGAAACGGAGGTAAAGCCACCCTGGCGCAGGGTGTCCATCACTTCCACCAGGCGCGCAACCTCGACGCCTTTGTCGCTGTTGACGATGATCGTCGACTTGGTATCGGGCTTTTCAGCGGCCTTCAGGGCCGGTACCAAGGCGTCGACCGTGAGGTCTTTGCCGTCGAGTTGCAGTTGGCCTGCCAGGCCCAGCGTCAGGATGAATTTGTTCTGCGGCTTGAGTTGTTGCGAGCTGCTGGCGCTGGGCAACTGCGTCTTCATGCCGAGTGCCGGAATCACGTTCAGACTCACCAGTACGAAAAACACCAGGAGGAACATCATCACGTCGATCATTGGGATCAACTCGATGTGTGCCTTGCGTTTCTTGGGTTCATCCCAGGTTCTCATTCCGTTACCCCGTTATTGAATTAGGGGCGACACGCTAACAGTCAAAAATGACCGAACGGTTAACAAAAATTTACGGTTTGAAGGCTCTAGGACGAGTCTTTCAGAAGAGTTACCTTGCAGTTTTGTGACGTAATGAAATTGACACGAAGGCCATACACTCTTGTGCATTTATTTCGCGAGCCGCCCCGTATGTCGACTGAACTGCCTCATTTGTCCACGCCGCGTTTACTCCTGCGGGCACTGGAGCCGGACCAGGCCGAGATACTCTCCACACTCGCCAACGGGCCGAAAATCGCGGATAACACCGCCAATATTCCAGTGCCTTACACGTTGGAAACTGCGCAGCTTTTTATTGCCGGGAGCGCAGAAAAATATCGTGCCGGCGAGTTGCTGAGCCTGGGCATGCATGTCCAGGCAACCGGCGAATTGATCGGTATCGTCAGCCTGCGTATCAACTCTCGACATCACTATGGACACCTCGGCGGATGGGTGGCGGCGCACTGTCGCAATCAGGGTTATGCCGCGGAAGCGGCGAGTGCAGTGACCGACTTCGGCTTCGTCGAACTGGGGTTGCAACGGGTGGGCAGCCAGTGCTTTGGTCGCAACCAGGAGTCGGCGCGGGTCATGGAGAAAATTGGACTGCGCTATGAGGGCTGCCTGCGTCAGGCGTTTCTCAAAAATGGCGTGTATGAGGACTTGCTCGGGTTTGCCACCGTGCGTGACGACTGGGAGCGCCGGTTGTGAGCGGCGCAGTGGACCATGGCCGCCGCCGGGTACTCTCCGGGCTGGCGGTGGCGACGGCGTTTTCGATCCTCAGCCCCTTTGCGCGCAGTGCCGGGGTGGACTATCCGTTTACCCTGGGCGTGGCATCGGGTGACCCGTTGCCGGATGGTTTTGTGATCTGGACGCGCCTGGCGCCCGTGTTCAATGCCGTGGATGGACGCGGTGGGTTGAGCCGCGCCGTGCCGGTGCGTTGGAGGGTGGCCAGTGATGCGGCGATGAAGCGCATCGTCAAGCAGGGCGAGGTGATGGCGACCGAACGGTTTGCCCACTCAGTGCATGTCGAGGTCGCGGGGCTGGAAGCGGGCAGGCCGTATTGGTACCAGTTCGAAGGGCTTGGGGCACAGAGCCCGGTAGGGCGGGTGAATACGGCGCCGCCCTTACAGGCTATGGCTGCGGCGCGGGTGGGGTTTGTGTCTTGCTCGCATTGGGAACGCGGGTATTTCAGCGCCTACCGCCACCTCGCGGCCGAGCAACCGGACCTGGTGTTTTTCCTCGGCGACTACATCTACGACAGTTCCTACGCGCCGGACTCGGGCAAGATCATTCGCCCCCACGGCAGTGGCAACGCAGTAAGCCTGAGCGATTACCGCAACCGCTACGCGCTGTACAAAACCGACCCGGACCTACAGGCCTTGCACGCCGCCGCGCCCAGCGTGGCGACCTGGGATGACCACGAGGTACAGAACGACTACGCCAATCGCTGGTCCCAGGACCCGAAAATACCGGTGGGGCAATTCCTGCAACAACGGGCGGCGGCCTACCAAGCCTTTTACGAGCATATGCCACTGCGCGCCGGCAGCGTGCCCAGAGGTCCGGATATGCGCATCTATCGGCGCCTGGACTACGGCCGACTGGCGCGCTTCCATGTACTGGATGGGCGCCAGTACCGCTCGGAACAGCCCTGCATTCTCGCCAACGGCAGTCACCAGGGGCATGTCGCCGACAATACGTGCACGGACTTGCGCGCACCCAATCGCACTATGCTCGGTTGGGAGCAGGAAGCCTGGCTGGATCGAGGGTTCGCCGAGTCGCGGGCGCAGTGGAACGTCATCGCCCAGGACCTGCTGGTGGCACCGCTGACTCAACGCGACCTGACCAACCACAAGCCCGGACGCTGGACCGATGGGTGGGACGGCTATATGGCCAACCGCGAGCGCATGTTGGCGTCGATTCAACGCCGACGGGTGAAAAACCCGGTGTTTTGGGGCGGCGATATCCACTCGTTCTGGACCACGGATCTGCACGCTGACGCCAGTGACCCGGACTCGCCCGTTGTCGCCACCGAATTCGTCGGCACCTCAGTGACGTCCGACGGTCCACCGTTCGATGCCTTCACGCAGATCCTGCCGCTCAATCCCCATGTGAAGTTCTTTGACAGCCGTCAACGTGGCTACGTATCGGTGGCGCTGGAAGAGCAGAAGATGGTGACTAACTTCAGGGTGATCAGCGACCCGCGCGACCCCAGCGCCACGCTCTCGACCCTTAAGTCGTTTGTGGTGGAGCCGGGACGAGCGGGGGCGATTGCGCTTTAATCCAGGCTGTAGCGTACCGACAGCGCGCCTTTCTTTTCCGACAGGGCCAGGATCTTTACCTGGCCCAGTTCGCTCAGCGATTGCACATGTGTGCCGCCACAGGCATACGGCGGCAACTCGCCGAACCCGACTTCCCGCGTGCCGTCTTCCAGCGTCATGTGACGGGCATAGTCAGCGGCGATCCATTGCTCGATCTGCCGCTGAATCAACTCGGGATCCATGGCTTGCGCTGTCTCCCCGCGGATAAAGGTGATTTTGCCTTCACCCGGCCAGTGATGCGCCTTGATCGGCATCCAGCCCAGGCTTTCCCCGGCATTACCGATCAGATGCCCGGCGGAATGCAGGCGCGTGTGCAGGGCACGGCGTTGTTCGTCGACCCGTGCGATGACGGCTCCCAGTGCCACGGGTTTATCGACGTAGTGAACGAGGCGGTCGGCTTCCTGGATAACACGCAGTACGGCGCTCTCACCGAGCCAACCGGTGTCGTGCGGCTGGCCACCGCCCTGGGGATGAAAAATCGTCGATTGCAAGGTGACTGCAAACTGATCTTCGTGCGGTGTACAGGCGAGCACTTCAAGTTCGGCTGTCAGATGGTCGTGAGTAAAGAATAGGCGCTCGGTCATGGGGTTACATCCGCATCAGGGTTCTGTGAGCAGTATAAATAGTGCTCGGATGGGTGATAATCCGTTCAAATATCAATGGACCTGTGCGTCATGAGCATCAATCTTCCTTTGCCGTTGCTGGGCGAAATGGCGATTTTCGTCAAGGTGGTCGAAACCGGCAGCTTCTCTGAGGCTGCGCGGCAACTGAGTGTTTCACCCTCGGCGGTGAGCCGCAGCATCTCGCGCCTGGAGCAAGCCCTGGCCACTAGGCTTCTGCAACGTACCACGCGCAAGTTGCGCTTGAGCGAGGGGGGTGAAGAGGTTTTCAAGCGCTGCCGGGAGATGGTCAGCGCGGCGCGTTCGGTGATGGAAATCAGCGGCCAATTCACTCATGAGGCGGAGGGCCTGGTGCGGGTCAGCGTGCCCAAGGCGGTGGGGCGGTTTGTGGTGCACCCACATATGCCGGAGTTTTTGCGGCGCTACCCCAAGGTGGATGTGCAGTTGATCCTCGAAGACCGGCATGTCGACCTGATCGATGACAACGTCGACCTGAGTATCCGCATTACCGACAGCCCGCCGCCGGGCCTGGTGGGGCGGCAGTTGTTGCCCATTGAGCATTTATTGTGCGCTACGCCGCACTATCTGGCTGAGCAGGGGACGCCGCTGCACCCCCATGATTTGCTGGAACACAGTTGCATTTACCTGGGTGAAACCCCGGGGGATTCCCGTTGGAAATTCCGCCAGGGCAGCAAGGCTGTGACCGTCGGCGTGCGTGGGCGCTACGCGGCGAACCATACCGGGGTGCGTCTGGACGCCGTGTTGCAGCATGTGGGGATTGGCAGCTTGCCGTACTTCACTGCGCGACATGCGTTGGAGGCGGGGCGCTTGGTGCAGGTGTTGCCGGAGTGGGATTTTATTGCGTCCTACCACGGCGAGGCGTGGTTGCTGCATTCGCCGACGCGCTATCTGCCGCCGAAGTTGCGGGTGTTTATTGATTATCTGGTGGAGTGCATGGCGACGGAGCCGACATTGCGTCGACGGTAGGAACAGGGTCCGAAAGGTGGGAGCGGGCAAGCCCTAATGCCAGTCAGTCAAATGGTGGATGTAGAACACATCATCCGTAGTGAGCGGGCTTGCCCCGCGCTGGGTGGCGCAGCCGCCCCAAACCCGGGCGCCTCGGTCCTTCTGAATTACCGTGGCGTCTTTGTTGGGGCGGCTGCGCCACCCAGCGCGGGGCAAGCCCGCTCACTACAGAGTTTGGTCGTGGCAGGTCCTCTTAACTGACTGGCATTAGGGCAAGCCCGCTCCCACCTGAAGATCAGTGCTTGCTCTGGTCCTGAGGCATGGAAAGCAGCTGCTTTTCCTGGTTCCAGTCGAACGGTTCGTCGTTCTGTTCGGCCTCATAGCGACGCTCTTCCAGGGCCTGGTACATGTCCAGTTCTTCGTCGGGCATGAAGTGCAGGCAATCGCCGCCGAAGAACCACAGCAGGTCGCGTGGCACCAGATGGGCAATTTGCGGGTAGCGCAGGATGACCTGACTCATCAGGTCCTGGCCCAGGTACTGGCTTTCGATGGGGTCGACCGGCAGCAGGGCGCGCAGTTCGTCGAAACGCTCCAGGAACAGCGCATGGCTTTCCTCAGGCACCTGTTCGGCTTCGCCGACGGCAACCAGGATGCTGCGCAGGTGGTCGAGCAAGACGAGATGATCGGCAACGGCGTTGGACACGAGATAAGTCCTCTAAAGCAAAAACGGGCGCGAGAGTATATAGCTCAAGCGCCCGTAATTATATGACCGCCCGACTCAGCGGACTTTACCCTCAGCCTGGGCCAGCTCTTCCTTGCTGAAATCGTCCACGTCGATCACCTTGCGTCGCGCGGCTTCAGCCTCACGCAGCGTCTGCGCTTCGGCGGCCTGAAGGACGCCTGCGTTCAGCGCGGCATCGATGACATGCTCGCCCGCAGCGGGTTTGACCTGGCCGCTTTTGAGCGCGGTGTGCAGTTTTTTCTGCAAGGGCTGGCCGGCACCGAGCAGGTCGTAGGCGTGTTGCAGTGCGCCCACCGGATCCTCCGCCGATTGTGGGCGGTAGCAGCCGGCCAGCAACTCCTCCAGGGTCGGGTCGCCCTTGGCCCGGCCGATCACCGCGGCCACTTCGGCATCCAGCGCATCGGAAGGCCCGGTATGGCGACGCCCGAACGGGAACACGATCACCCGCAACAGGCAACCGAGCACTTTGTTCGGGAAGTTGCTCAACAGTTGATCCAGTGCGCGCTCCGACTGGCCGAGGCTTTCTTCCATGGCCCAGGCGAACAGCGGCTCCAGGTGATCCGGCGAATCGAGGTCGTGATAACGCTTGAGCGCGGCCGATGCCAGGTACATATGGCTCAGCACATCGCCCAGGCGTGCCGACAAGCGTTCACGACGTTTCAACTCGCCGCCGAGCAGCATCATGCTCAAGTCGGCGAGCAGGGCGAACGCGGCGGCCTGGCGGTTCAAGGCGCGGAAGTAACCCTGGCTCAAGCGGTTGCCCGGGGCCTTCTCGAAATGCCCCACACCAAGGTTCAGTACCAGCGTGCTGGCGGCGTTGCTCACGGCAAAGCCGATGTGCTGCAGCAGCAGGCCATCGAACTCCTTGAGAGCCTGGTCATGGTCTTCGCGACCGGCCAGGGCCATTTCCTTGAGCACGAACGGATGGCAGCGAATGGCGCCCTGGCCGAAGATCATCAGGTTGCGCGACAGGATATTCGCGCCTTCCACGGTGATGAAGATCGGCGCGCCCTGCCAGTTACGGCCCAGGTAGTTGTTCGGGCCCATGATGATGCCCTTGCCGCCGTGCACGTCCATGGCGTGGCTGATGCACTCGCGACCGCGTTCGGTGAGGTGGTACTTGAGGATCGCCGACAGCACCGAAGGTTTTTCCCCCAGGTCCACGGCGTTGGCGGTGAGCATGCGTGCGCTGTCCATCAGCCAGGCGTTACCGCCGATACGCGCCAGGGCTTCCTGGATACCTTCGAAGGCCGACAGCGGCACGTTGAACTGCTCACGTACCTGAGCGTACTGGCCGGTCACCAGGCTGGTGAACTTGGCGGCGCCGGTGCCCACGGCAGGCAGCGAGATCGAACGGCCAACCGACAGGCAGTTCATCAGCATCATCCAGCCTTTGCCGAGCATTTCCTGGCCACCGATGAGGTATTCCAGGGGGATGAACACATCCTTGCCGGAATTGGGACCGTTCATGAACGCGGCACCCAGGGGCAGGTGACGGCGGCCGATTTCGACGCCGGGGGTGTCGGTGGGGATCAGCGCGAGGCTGATGCCCAGGTCTTCTTCTTCGCCCAGCAGATGATCCGGGTCATACGCCTTGAAGGCCAGGCCGAGCAGCGTCGCGACCGGGCCCAGGGTGATGTAGCGTTTTTCCCAGTTCAGGCGCAGGCCGAGGGTTTCCTTGCCTTCCCATTCTCCCTTGCAGATCACACCGGTGTCGGGCATGGCGCCGGCGTCGGAGCCGGCCAGCGGGCCGGTGAGGGCGAAGCAGGGGATGTCATCGCCACGGGCCAGGCGTGGCAGATAGTGGTTGCGCTGCTCGTCGGTGCCGTAATGCAGCAGCAGTTCAGCCGGGCCGAGGGAGTTGGGCACCATCACCGTCGAGGCCAGGTCGCCGCTGCGCGTGGCCAGCTTCATCGCCACCTGGGAATGGGCATAGGCGGAGAAACCCTTGCCGCCGTACTCCTTGGGAATGATCAGCGCAAAGAAACCGTGGGTCTTGATGTGCTCCCAGGCGGCGGGCGGCAGGTCCATGGCCTGGCCGATTTCCCAGTCGCTGACCATGGCGCAGAGTTCTTCGGTGGGGCCGTCGATAAACGCTTGTTCTTCTTCGGTCAGTTGGGCCTTGGGGTAGGCCAGCAACTTGTCCCAGTCGGGGCGGCCGCTGAACAGTTCGCCATCCCACCACACGGTGCCGGCGTCAATGGCGTCGCGCTCGGTCTCGGACATCGGTGGCAGGACTTTCTGGAACCAGTTGAACAGTGGCTTGGTGAAGTATTGACGACGCAGGTCGGGCAGCAGCAGGGGGGCGGCGACTGCCGCGATCAATACCCAGAAGATCAGCAACAGCCAGCCCGGCGCGTGGCTCCAGGCGCCCATCGCCAGCAGGTAGACGGCGACCACGCCCAGGGCGGGCAGGGGCGCGGTGCGGCGGTGTGCCAGGTAGGCAATGCCGAGCACTAGAACCAGTATCCACAACAACAGCATATTCAATCCTCCGTGAAACCAGGGGCGAAACCACCTTGGAGCTTAGTCGGCATCCGAAAAAGCGCGGTGATCAGGGTGTAACGAGTTGTATTGGGAGCACCATCACCAGGCGCCGACATTTGGCCGAATCGTCGTTATCTCCAGGGCAGACCTGTCGTTAAACTCCAGGCATGTCTCGGAGATAACGCTTATGGATACGTACCTGCGTCCCAGCCGCTTCATCGATAGTGACCACCCTGCGGTGGTGGAGTTCGCCGAAAAACATCGGGGTCCGAGCGCGGATCCGCGTGACCAGGCAGTCAGTCTTTACTACGCCGTGCGTGAGGCGATTCGCTACAACCCTTACACCTTCAGCCGCGATCCCGGCAGCTTGAAAGCCAGCTTCGCCCTGGCCACCGGCGAGAGCTATTGCGTGCCCAAGGCTACCCTGCTCGCCGCGTGTGCTCGCCATTGCGGTATCCCGGCGCGCATCGGCCTGGCGGATGTGCGTAATCATCTGTCGACTCCCCGCCTGATCGCGCTGCTCAAGAGTGATGTATTCGCCATGCATGGCTACACCGAGTTGTACCTGCGGGGCCGCTGGGTCAAGGCCACGCCGGCGTTCAACCAGCAACTGTGCGAGTTGTTCGATGTACCGCCGCTGGAGTTCGATGGCATTCACGACAGCATCTTCCACGCATTCAACCGTCAGGGCCGACGCTCGATGGAATATGTGCTGGACCACGGGCAGTTTCCGGACGTGCCCGAAGCGTTTTTCTTTGCCCACATCCAGCAGTGCTACCCACACCTGTTTAACGAGGACATGCCGCCCCTGCTGGGCGACATGCACAGCGATTCAAGCCGCGCGTGAACCGGCGTATGCTGCTGCATTCATCAAGCCATGTTCATCAACGATAAGGCGCGGTCATGCTGAAGATCTGGGGTCGTAAAAATTCATCAAACGTCAGGAAAGCACTGTGGTGCGCCGAGGAACTCGGCCTGGACTATGAGGCAATTGATGCGGGCGGGGCTTTTGGCGTGGTCGACACGCCGCAATATCGGGCAATGAATCCCAATGGCCGGGTACCGGTGATCGAAGACGGTGATTTTGTGCTGTGGGAATCCAACACCATCGTGCGTTACCTGTGCGCCAAGCATGCGTCGGCGTTTTACCCGAGCGACGTGCAAGCCCGCGCCAACGCCGAAAAGTGGATGGACTGGACCACCTCGACCCTCGCCGAGCCGTTCAAGGCAGTGTTCTGGGGCATCGTGCGTACCCCGGCGGAAAAACAGAACTGGGACAGCATCAACGCTGGGCGCCAGGCCTGTATCGATGCTTTGGCTACCGTGGACAAAGCCCTGGCCGAGCAGCCTTATTTGTCCGGCCACGCATTCGGCATGGGTGATATCCCCCTGGGCTGCTTTATTTACGCCTGGTTCGAAATGCCTATCGAGCGTCCTGCAATGCCGCATCTGGAGGCTTGGTACCAGCGCCTGCAGCAACGCCCGGCGTACCGCAAAGCCGTGATGACTGCGTTGACTTAATACCTACTATTAATACGGGTGACTGTACTTGTGCGACGTGGGCACGCACCATGCCCGTGCATCGCAGGTTGAACTACCTGCGGTGCGCCCTCATCTATCTTGTCTATTCCCTTCTTTGGTGCGTAATCCGATATGAGTTCCGCTCTGTCCATCCGGCAGCTAACCAAAACCTACGGCAACGGTTTCCAGGCCTTGAGTGGTATCGATCTGGACGTCGCCGAAGGTGACTTTTTCGCCTTGCTCGGCCCCAACGGCGCCGGCAAATCCACGACCATCGGCATCCTCTCGACCCTGGTCAACAAGACCAGCGGCAGCGTGAATATCTTTGGTCATGACCTGGACAAATCCCCTGCGGCGCTCAAGCGTGCCATCGGCGTGGTGCCCCAGGAGTTCAATTTCAACCAGTTCGAAAAGACCTTCGACATCGTCGTGACCCAGGCCGGCTACTACGGCATCCCGGCGAAAGTCGCCAAGGAGCGCGCCGAGCAGTACCTCACCCAACTGGGCTTGTGGGACAAACGCGACGTGCCGTCCCGCTCGTTGTCCGGGGGTATGAAGCGTCGCCTGATGATCGCCCGTGCGCTGGTTCATGAACCGCGCCTGCTGATCCTCGATGAACCCACCGCGGGCGTG
This sequence comes from Pseudomonas sp. Q1, assembly GCF_009935975.1. NCBI lineage: Bacteria > Pseudomonadati > Pseudomonadota > Gammaproteobacteria > Pseudomonadales > Pseudomonadaceae > Pseudomonas > Pseudomonas sp. Q1. The sequence continues at coordinate 20,026 of NZ_QODI01000030.1, forward strand.
GACATCGAACTGCGTCGCTCGATGTGGACCTTCCTGACCGAGCTGAACGAGAAGGGCATTACCATCATCCTCACCACCCATTACCTGGAAGAGGCTGAGCAACTGTGCCGCAATATCGGCATCATCGACCACGGCACCATCGTCGAGAACACCAGCATGCGTAACCTGCTGGGCCAGTTGCATGTGGAAACCTTCCTGCTGGACCTGAAAAACAATCTGTCGGCGCCGCCGCAGTTGCTCGGTTACCCAAGCCGGCTGGTCGATGGCCACACGCTGGAAGTGCAGGTGGACAAGGCCATGGGCATCACTGCGCTGTTCACCCAGTTGGCGACTCAGAACATCGAAGTGCTGAGCCTGCGTAACAAAACCAATCGCCTTGAGGAGTTGTTCGTGTCCCTGGTGGAGAAAAATCTGGCGAAGGTGGCGGTATGAGTTCCGAACTGCAACCCAACCTCGTTGCTCTGCAAACCATCGTCTACCGCGAAGTGAAGCGCTTTACCCGGATCTGGCCGCAAACCCTGCTGCCGCCGGCGATCACCATGGTCCTGTACTTCGTGATCTTCGGTAACCTGATCGGTCGCCAGATCGGTGACATGGGCGGTTTTACCTACATGGAGTACATCGTGCCCGGGCTGATCATGATGTCGGTGATCACCAACTCCTACGGCAACGTGGTCTCCAGCTTCTTCGGCAGCAAGTTCCAGCGCTCCATCGAAGAACTGATGGTATCGCCGGTGTCGCCCCACACCATCCTGATCGGCTACACCCTGGGCGGCGTGCTGCGTGGCTTGATGGTCGGCGTGATCGTGACCTTGCTGTCGTTGTTCTTCACCCATCTGCAAGTGCATCACCTGGGCGTCACCCTGTTGGTGGTGGTGCTGACGGCGACGATCTTCTCGCTGCTGGGGTTTATCAACGCGGTCTTTGCACGCAACTTCGATGATATTTCAATCATCCCGACCTTCGTGCTGACGCCGCTGACTTACCTGGGCGGTGTGTTCTACTCCATTACCCTGCTGCCGCCGTTCTGGCAGACCGTATCGCTGGCCAACCCGGTGTTGCACATGGTCAACGCCTTTCGCTACGGCATCCTGGGGGTATCGGATATCAAGATCAGCGTGGCGATCACCTTTATGCTGATCGCTACCGTGGTGTTGTACATCGGTTGCGCGAGGCTGCTGGTGAGCGGGCGCGGTATGCGTACGTAAGGTCGAACACTGTAAAAATGTGGGAGGGGGCTTGCTCCCGATGGCGGTGTGTCAGTCAATCAATAAGGTGACTGATCCACCGCTATCGGGAGCAAGCCCCCTCCCACATTGGGTTGTGTAGATGGGCTTCAGGCCTTGAGCGCCAAGTCGATCAGCTCATGCAGCTCTTCAACCGGCAGTGGCGTGCTGGAAAACAGGCTGCGATACACCGTTGGCGCGGCAATCAGGTTCAGCAACCTGTCCAGTGTGGGTAACGGACCGACGGTGTCCTGGTACCGATCAAGAATAATCTGCAACTGGCCCATCAGAATGTGGGTGCAATAGTCCCTTGGGCGACTGCACTGCACGTCGCGCATCATATTGCGCCCCAGCTCCGAGCTCATTTCATCCAGGTATTGTTCGCCCCAGGCGCGCAGGTCGCCGCGCAGGCTACCGGTGTCGGCAGGTTCGCCGTCCGGGCGCAGGCGCTCCAGTGCCACATCGGCGAGCAGGGCGGACAGGTCGCCCCAGCGGCGGTAAATGGTGGACGGCGTGACGCCTGCCCGTGCCGCAATCATCGGCACGGTAACGCTGGAGCGCTCATGGGCTTCCAGCAATTCACGGGCAGCGCTGTGCACTGATTCTTGGACCCGGGCACTACGGCCTCCCGGGCGAAGGCCTTCTTTTATCGCCATGGCTAAAACCTTAACACAAAGAATTTGCTTTAAGCGCTTTCTGGTAGCACACTCCGAAAAAGCAAAATATTAGCTTTAGCGGAGCGTGCCCATGTCCAGTCCTACTTCCCATCGTTCCCGCCTGGTGTTCCTGGTGGTAACGGTGCTGACCTTTCTCGCCGCGTCCAGCGCGCCAACGCCGCTGTATCAGGTGTATCAAGACCACCTGCATTTCTCGGCGGCTGTGTTGACGATGATCTTCGGCGTGTATGCCGTGAGCCTGTTGGCAGCCTTGCTGACCGTCGGCTCGCTATCGGATTACCTGGGACGCAAGCCGGTCATTTTTGCGGCATTGATCCTGAATATGCTGGCGATGCTGCTGTTTATCAACGCTGATAGCACCGCGTACCTGATTGCCGCCCGGGCGGTGCAAGGTTTCGCCACCGGCATGGCGACGGCGGTGCTGGGTGCAACCTTGCTCGACACTGACCGTGTCCGCGGCCCGATGCTCAATAGCCTTGCGCCGATGCTGGGTATGGCCAGTGGCGGTTTAGGCAGCGGCCTGCTGGTGGAGTTTGCGCCACGGCCGACCCAATTGATTTATTTCGCGATGCTCGGGCTGATGACCCTGCAAGCGCTGTATGTGTGGCGATTGCCGGAGACGGTCAGCCGCATACCGGGGGCCTTGAAGTCGCTGGCGCCGACGCTGCATGTCCCCGAACAAGCGCGCCGTGCCCTGTGGCTGGCGATGCCGCTGAATGTGGCGGTATGGGCACTGGGAGGGTTCTTTTCTTCGCTGGCGCCTTCGCTGGTGCGGGCTGCTACCGGGTCGACCTCGCACCTGATTGGGGGTGGGTTGGTGGCGGTGGTGACGCTCAGTGGTGCGGTGATGATCTACAGCCTGCGCAATCGCCCGGCCGATAAAATCATGCGCCTGTCGGCTGCATTGCTGGCGACCGGGGTGGCGCTGTTGTTGGTGGCGGTGCAGAGCGCCAGCCTTTGGCTGTTCTTTGTGGCCAGTGTGATCGCCGGCTTGGGTTTTGGCGGCGGCTTCACGGGCAGTGTGCGCAGTATCGTCGGTTTGGCGTTGCCTCATGAGCGGGCAGGGCTGATGTCGGCCTTCTATGTGTTGAGCTATCTGGCGTTCTGCTTGCCGGCGTTGCTGGCCGGTAACCTGAGCCGGGAGTTTGGCTTGATCGCCACCACCGATGGCTACGGTGCCGTACTCATCGTTTTGGCCCTGGGTGCACTGGCCGGCTTGCTGTTGCAGGAAACGGCGCGGGCCAAGGCTGCAGTGTAGTCAGTGTCGTATATAGGTAAAGTAGATAACAGATAGAGATATTACCCGTTATATAGATATTCGATCAGGTTCTATGATGGCTTCAACCTCCTACGAGGAAGAGGATTATCAACATGAACTGCGCGAATACCCCAAGCTACAAACCTTTGAGTCACCTGACCCGGCCGCGGGAAGTGATTCGTCAATTCACGCCCAACTGGTTTGCCGCAACCATGGGCACCGGCGTGCTGGCACTGGCGCTGGCACAACTGCCCGTCAACGTGCCGGGCCTGTACGCCGTCGCCGAAGCGTTGTGGATGTTTACCATTGGCCTGTTTGTAGTGTTCAGTGGGTTGTACGCCGCGCGTTGGGTGATGTATTTCCAGGAGGCGCGGCGGATTTTCGGGCACTCCACGGTTTCGATGTTCTTCGGCACCATTCCCATGGGGCTGGCAACCATTCTCAACGGTTTGTTGCTGTTCGGCCTGCCGCGTTGGGGCAGTGACGTGCTGCCGTTGGCGCAGACCCTGTGGTGGTTGGACGTCGCCATGGCCCTGGCGTGCGGTGTGCTGATTCCGTTCATGATGTTTACCCGCCAGGAACACAGCATCGACCAGATGACCGCCGTCTGGCTGTTGCCGGTCGTCGCGGCTGAAGTCGCCGCAGCCAGTGGTGGCCTGCTGGCGCCGCACTTGGCCGACGCCCATGGGCAACTGGTGATGCTGGTGACCAGCTACGTATTGTGGGCATTTTCGCTGCCGGTGGCGTTCAGCATCCTGACTATCCTGATGCTGCGCATGGCGTTGCATAAACTGCCCCACGCCAACATGGCTGCGTCGAGCTGGCTGGCGCTGGGCCCTATCGGCACCGGTGCACTCGGTATGTTGCTGCTGGGCGGTGATGCGCCGGCGATCTTCGCGGCCAATGGCTTGCCCGGTGTCGGCGAGATGGCCAGCGGCCTTGGCCTGGTGGCGGGCATCACGCTGTGGGGCTTCGGCTTGTGGTGGTTGCTGATTGCGGTGTTGATCACCCTGCGTTACCTGCGTGCCGGCATTCCATTCAACCTCGGCTGGTGGGGTTTCACCTTTCCGTTGGGGGTGTATGCCCTGGCCACGCTGAAGCTGGCGAGCGTGTTGCATCTGGGGTTCTTCAGTGTGTTTGGCAGCGCGCTGGTGCTGGCCTTGGCGCTGATGTGGCTGATCGTGGCCAAGCGCACCGTGCAGGGCGCCTATAAAGGTGAGCTTTTTGTTTCACCCTGCATTGCAGGAATAGGGAATAAGTAAGCGGGTTTAGGTAAAGTCGTGGCCTGTCTCTTTATAAAAGCCTTCGGCAATAAAGCCTATCAGGCCACGCAGGAACACGGACGATGAGCCACCCCTCGCAATTCACCTTGCTGCGCACGCGGCGCTTCTTGCCGTTTTTCGTCACCCAGTTGCTGGGTGCCTTCAACGACAACATCTTCAAGCAATCGCTGATCCTCGCCATTCTCTACAAACTCACCATCGACGGTGACCGCTCCATTTGGGTCAACCTCTGTGCGCTGCTGTTTATCCTGCCGTTCTTCCTGTTTTCGGCGCTGGCTGGGCAGTTTGGCGAGAAATTCAACAAGGATGCGTTGATCCGTGCGATCAAGATCGGTGAAATCGTGATCATGGCCGTGGGTGCCACGGGCTTTCTGTTCAATCATCTGGAACTGATGCTGCTGGCGTTGTTTGCGATGGGCACGCACTCGGCGCTGTTCGGCCCGGTGAAATACTCGATCATGCCCCAGGCCCTGCATGAAGATGAGTTGGTCGGTGGCAATGGCCTGGTGGAAATGGGCACGTTCCTGGCGATCCTGGCCGGCACCATCGGCGCCGGGATCATGATGTCGTCCGCGCATTACGCGCCGGTGGTGTCAGTAGCTATCGTCGGTGTGGCTGTGCTGGGTTACCTGGCCAGCCGCAGCATTCCACGGGCGGCGGCTTCTACGCCAGGCTTGCGGCTGAACTGGAATATCTTCAGCGAGTCCTGGGCCACCTTGCGCCTGGGCCTGGGGCAGACGCCGGCGGTGTCGCGCTCGATCGTGGGCAACTCGTGGTTCTGGTTTGTCGGGGCGATTTACCTGACGCAGATCCCGGCCTATGCGAAGGAATGGCTGTACGGCGACGAAACCGTGGTCACGCTGATTCTTACCGTGTTCTCTGTGGGTATCGCCCTCGGCTCCATGCTCTGTGAAAAACTCTCCGGGCGTAAGGTCGAAATCGGCCTGGTGCCGTTTGGCTCGTTTGGCCTGACAGTGTTTGGTTTGTTGCTGTGGTGGCACTCTGGTGGTTTCCCGCAGAACGTCCAGCCCAACGACTGGCTGGCGGTACTCGGTCATGGCCAGGCCTGGTGGGTGTTGTTCGATATTCTCGGCCTGGGCGTGTTCGGCGGTTTCTATATCGTGCCGCTGTATGCGTTGATCCAGTCGCGCACCGCCGAGCATGAGCGGGCGCGGGTCATCGCGGCCAACAACATCCTCAACGCGCTGTTCATGGTGGTGTCGGCGATCGTGTCGATCCTGTTGTTGAGCGTGGCCAAGCTGTCGATCCCCGAGTTGTTCCTGGTAGTGTCGCTGCTCAACATCGCGGTCAATACCTACATCTTCAGGATTGTCCCCGAGTTCACCATGCGGTTCATGATCTGGCTGCTCAGCCATTCCATGTACCGCGTCGAGCATCGCAACCTGGAAGCCATTCCGGATGAAGGCGCGGCGTTGCTGGTATGCAACCACGTGTCGTTTGTCGATGCGCTGCTGATTGGTGGCGCGGTGCGTCGGCCGATTCGCTTCGTGATGTACTACAAGATCTACCGCTTGCCGGTGCTGAACTTTATCTTCCGCACGGCAGGGGCGATTCCGATTGCGGGCCGCCATGAAGATATCCAGATCTATGAAAAAGCCTTCACGCGGATTGCCCAGTATCTAAAGGAAGGGGAGTTGGTGTGCATCTTCCCGGAAGGCAAGTTGACGGCCGATGGCGAGATGAACGAGTTCCGTGGCGGGCTGACGCGCATTCTGGAGGAGACGCCGGTGCCGGTGATTCCCATGGCGTTGCAGGGGTTGTGGGGGAGTTTTTTCAGTCGCGACCCGAACAAGGGGTTCTTTCATCGGGTCTGGTCGCGGGTGGTGCTGGTCGCGGGTGCACCGGTAGCGGTGGAGGCGGCGACGCCTGCGCGGTTGCAGGAAGTGGTGGGTGTGTTGCGAGGGCGTGTCAGGTAGTTTTGTGTGGGGTGTACTGGCCTCATCGGGAGCAAGCCCCCTCCCACAGTTTGGAATACATTCCGAGTGTGGGAGGGGGCTTGCTCCCGATGGCGGCAGTGGCCTAAGTGCTGATCTTGAGCCCAACGAGCCCGCAAATGATCAGCGCCACACTGGCCAGCCGAAACAGCGCCATGGATTCACCAAACAGGATGATCCCGGCGATCACCGTACCCACAGCTCCCACGCCGGTCCAGACCGCATAGGCGGTGCCCAATGGCAGCTCCTTCATGGCCAACCCGAGCAAGCCGAGGCTGAAGGCCATCGCGGCAATCGTCAAGGCGGTGGGCAGTGGCTTGCTGAAACCATCGGTGTACTTCAACCCGACAGCCCAGCCGACTTCGAACAAACCCGCAAAAAACAAAATGATCCAGGACATGCTGACCTCCCATCTATTGGTGGGGTCGTCCCCTGGTTGAGCGCTGCAAAGCGTCGCGAGGTCGTCCCCGCGAAGCTCGGTAGAGTGCCGAAAACGGATCGGACGATCAAGTTTTCGGTTGGGTCTCCAATGCGCTGCGGTCGGCCTTTTCGCTCATGCGACGGAAATAAGTCGAGAGCAACGCTCCAGAGATATTGTGCCAGACGCTGAACAGCGCACTGGGCACCGCCGCCAGTGGTGAAAAGTGCGCACTGGCCAGCGCAGCGCCCAGCCCGGAGTTCTGCATGCCCACTTCCAGCGCCAGCGATTTGCGCTGCGCCAAGGGCAGTTTGAACAACCGGCCGGTGAAGTAACCCAGCAAGTAGCCGAAGCTGTTGTGCAACATCACCACCGCCATGATCAGCAGGCCGGACTCGGCGATCTTCGCCTGGCTCGCCGCAACCACTGCCGCGACGATGATCACGATGCTGACCACCGACACCAGCGGCAGCACCTCGACCGCATGGCGTACCCGCTCGCCCAGTACGCGCTGCGCCACCACGCCAAGCACGATGGGCAGCAGCACCACTTGCAGGATCGACCAGAACAACTCCATGAACGACACCGGCAACCAAGCCGAGGCCAGTAACCAGATCAGCGCAGGAGTGAGCAGCGGGGCGAGGAGGGTGGTGACGGCGGCGATGGCCACTGACAGTGCCAGATCGCCCCGGGCCAGCCAGGTCATCACGTTGGAGGACGTGCCGCTTGGGCAGCAGCCGACCAGGATCACCCCGACGGCTATCTCCGGCGGCAGGTGGAACGCCTGGCACAAGAGCCAGGCCACGCCCGGCATGATTACAAAGTGCGCAACCACGCCCAGTGCCACGCGCCAGGGATGGCGCGCGACCTCGGCGAAGTCTTCAAGTTTGAGGGTCAGCCCCATACCGAACATCACCAGGCCCAACAGCGGGACAATGGCGCCTTTAAGCCCGATGAACCAGTTGGGCTCCAGGAAGGCGAGCACGGCAAACAACAACACCCAGTAAGCGAAGGTATTGCCGACGAAACGGCTCAAGGCGGCGAGTGCGCGCATGGGGATGTCCTTGTTATTAGAGGCTTGGCGTGACACTGCAATCAAATGTGGGAGGGGCCTCCCACATTCTGATCGTCAAACGGTTTAAATGCCCTGCGGGGTTTCTTCACCGCCCAGCGCTTCAACCAGTGCCGGCAGGAAGTCGCCAAACGTCAGCATCATCAGGGTAAAGCTTGCGTCCAGTTGCCCCAGGGCCTCGTCGCCCCCGTCCTGTTCTGCCTGGTCCTGCAGCAGGTCTTCGAACTTCAGGCGCTTGACCGTCATCTTGTCGTCGAGCATGAAGGACAGCTTGTCCTGCCACGCCAAGGCCAACTGGGTCACGACTTTGCCGGTGCTCAGGTGCAGCTGGATTTCTTCGCTGGTCAGGTCCTGGCGTTTGCAGCGCACGATGCCACCGTCTTCGTGGGTGTCACGCAGTTCGCATTCGTCGAGGACGAAGAAGTCATCGGCCGGTTTCTGGGTGGTCACCCAATCGGTCATGATCGCAGTCGGTGCGGTTTTCACCGTCAGCGGGCGTACCGGCAGGGTGCCGATCACTTCTCGCAGGGTCGACAGCAGGTCTTCGGCACGTTTCGGGCTTGCCGAGTTCACCAGGATCAGGCCCTGTTTCGGCGCGATGGCGGCGAACGTCGACGAGCGACGGATAAACGCGCGTGGCAGGAAGGCCTGGATGATTTCATCCTTGATCTGGTCGCGTTCCTTCTTGTAGACCTTGCGCATTTGCTCGGCTTCGATCTCTTCGACTTTCTCTTTGAGTGCGTCGCGTACCACGCTACCCGGCAGGATGCGTTCTTCCTTGCGCGCGGCGATCAGCAGGAAGTCACCGCTGATGTGTACCAGGGGAGCGTCTTCACCTTTACCGAAAGGCGCGACGAAACCGTAGGTGGTCAACTCCTGGCTTGCACAAGGGCGCGCCAGTTTGGTGGCCATGGCCGCTTCCAACGCCTCGGCATCAATAGGCAGATCTTGGGTCAGGCGATAGATAAGCAGGTTCTTGAACCACATGGGGTGAGTCTCTCCTTTATACAAAGGGGGGCATTATTCTCTTGATAGCGTCCCAGGCCAACCCTGCCTAAGCCATTGGAAGGGCTCAAAAAAAAGATTTAAGAAAGTGCTTGCCAGACCTTGGGTCGCTCCGTAGAATGCGCGCCACACCGAAACGAAGGGTGATTAGCTCAGCTGGGAGAGCATCTGCCTTACAAGCAGAGGGTCGGCGGTTCGATCCC
>NZ_QODI01000031.1:0-22957 GCF_009935975.1 Pseudomonas sp. Q1
AACGTCGCATCCCCATCGACAGTATGCAGCGACAGCGGCTGCCCGCTCAGGCCGGCGACGGTCACCGCATCGGCGTGGCCGGTGGCTTCATGGTCCAAGGCCCGGGTCCCGAACAACCGGGTGGTGCGGCTGAACGGCTGCTGCAGCGTGCGACTGACCAATCGACGGGCCGGGGCCTCGGGGGCCTGCGGTGTGCGCAGGAAGGACAGGGTGCGGAACGCGCCAGCCACCGTCGGGGTGTCGGCATGCAGGGAGAGCAAGGTGTTGAGCATCGAGCGCGACCTTCTTGTCAACATGTCTGATAAGGCAACGAGCAGTGTAGGTCATGAAATTAACAATGCACGTGGGTCGCGTTTCCAGAAAGAAACACCCACCCGGGGAAACTTGTTGTTTGCGTCAGCCTTTCAACAGCCTTCAGGCCGGGAGCTCCAGAACGGACTGCGGAAAACTGACGGAAGACAACGACGAACTCAGCCCCCATCGTCTTCCTTCCAAGCGAATTAGGCCCAGTGGCTGAAGAAGCCATCCTTGTCGTCCATCAGGACCGTGAGTACTGAAAAATGAATTTAGTCAACCGTCATGAATGTGCACGCCTATTTCTCCCTTCAGGGAAACAACTGTCCGACCAACAGCAAAATTTGAGACTTGTCTCAAAAGTGCATTGAGGCATTGCCAAAGCTCACGTCACAAACTAAAAATTCACGAACATGCACTTAACCAATGAGCCCACCATGAACAGCAAGGTCATGATCATTGATGATCATCCCGCTGTCCGTATGGCCGTTCAAGGACCGGAATACGCGATTCTTTTAAGTAGCCGTACTCGAGGTGCAACGTATATTCTGCAGCGATTCTGCAGCGATTCTGCATTATCGACCCACTTAATATTATCAGTAATTTAATGCCTGAGAAGAAACCATCTGCTCGATAACCCACCTGAGTTACGGTAGAAACTCACTAAAAAATACGGTCTGGACTACGGAGAGCCGCTTAGCACAGTTGGAAAATCCAGACAATCCATCCGCTGGTCGCTCAGGTCACACAGGACAATGTCGACGCCTCCCTGCCGCTGCATTGACGCCAGCGCCTGTTCGCTGCTATGGCCAGCAGAATATCGGAAACCCGAGCGTTGTAACGCATTCATCATCCGATTGCGCAGTAAAGAATGATTGCCTGAAAACGAGAACCTACAATGAGGTCGTCTGTTATTTGACATCCAGACCGACTAATGTGCTGTTCTCGAATTAACATTTCTCCGATGTTGGCTACACTTCCCGTGTCATCCAATGTTCGGAGAGGCGCCGGTGAACGCACTCAACATTGTCCTCAGCCCAGAAGAACATGCCGAGCTGAGCCGGCGTGTACGTTCGGCCATCATCAGCCAGCGCGACGGCCGCCGCGCCCGAGTGATTCTGTTGGCGGCCCAAGGGTGTACGCGAGTAGAGATCGCCCGGCTGACCGGGTTCTCGCTCCCCGTTATCACGTGCTGGTGTCAGCGCTTCCAGGCTCAACGGCTGGACGGTTTGCTTGATAAACCAGGTCGGGGGCGTAAACCATTTTTGCCCCTTGAAGCGGTGCGCCGTGTTCTTGAGCAAGTTACTCAACCATGCATCGGTGAACCTCGATGGAGCTGCCGAAGCATGGCCCGAGCGACTGGAATTTCGGCCACCAGCGTACACAAACTCTGGGCTGCCAATGACTTGAAACCGCATCTGACCCGCACCTTTAAATTGTCCAATGACCCGAACTTTGAAGAGAGATTCTGGGACGTCATCGGACTCTACCTGGCCCCGCCGGACAAAGCTTTGGTGCTCTGCTGCGATGAAAAAAGCCAAGTTCAAGCTCTTGAGCGTAGCCAGCCAGGACTGCCTTTGGGGATCGGTCATATCCGCACAAAATCGCACGATTATATCCGCCATGGCACCGTCACCTTGTTCACTGCGCTGGATTATCTCCAGGGACGCTTGATCAGCTCCATTGAGCGCCAACACCGACATCAGGAATGGCTGGAATTTCTCAAGAAGATCAATCGAGAAACGCCCAAACATCTTCAGCTGCATTTGATCGTCGATAACTACGCCACGCACAAGCATCCAAAAGTGAAGGCATGGCTGGAAAAACATAAACGCTTCCACATGCATTTCACCCCGACCTCCAGCTCGTGGATGAACATGGTTGAACGCTTCTTTCGCGATATCACGGTGTACCTGCGCGACGGCGGTTTCAGTTCGGTTCGCGAACTGGAAAGCTCGATCACCACGTTTCTGGCGCTACGAAATGCGCAACCGACTCGATATGTCTGGAACGCAAAAGGTGAGGATATCCTGAACAAAATTCAGCGAGCCCGCGAGGCGATGGCCTCACAGGCTAAGGGGTAGATTATTTCGAGAACAGCACACTAGTAGCCGGAGCAAAAGTCGAAATAGATGCACGGCATACGTTGATTCATAACAATATCAACATTATCGCCCATCAAGAACACTCTAAACGCGCCGGAAAAATTCCGGCTATTAAGCTGCCAGTGTTTTTGAACAACGATGCACGTCAAAATTGCTTACCCGCCTAAGCCTTCAGCCCTTTCGGCCTCTACATAATCTTTTTTAGCAGTTTTTTGCGCAGCACATGTTATATTTACGTGGCGCGCCTACCTGGCCAAGCGTAGACGACGCATCTTTCACAACCTGACTGTCGCTTTGTAGCTGAAACGATGCTCGACCTTGGCATTAACTAATGCCTCGGCTATTTTCAATTTTGCGTATCACTTCGCACAGAGCACTACACAGTGCGCCGGGATGATGGTGATAGGCGAAGTTGCGTACAGGCCGGTTACGGTTATCGCGCACGGTGACCGATGGAGTGTGATTGAACAACAATGCGCTCATGTAGCCTCCTGTTAATGGCCGCTCCCGTCATTAGTGAAAAGTGTGATACTCCGAAAAGGCTTCCCCCATTAAAATTAACCCGCCGCTTTCATTCAACAGCTAAATTATAAACTAAAACAGATCGCCACCTTTCATTTACACGAAAGCACTGAGCCTCAGAGGAGCTGTTATTTCATGCTGCTTTCTATAGCTTCGCCCCGACTTCGCCTATAGTTTCCTAACAACACTGTCGTTGCGGCCCATACATCTGCAGTGGGCGGTTCGATTCTCTATGCCCTCAATCGGTGGCAGGCGTTGACGCGCTACTGCGATGATGGTCGGATCGAAATCGACAACAACGCCGCCGAACGGGCGCTGCGCGCCGTGGCATTGGGGCGCAAAAATTACCTGTTTGTCGGTTCCGACGCCGGCGGAGAACGAACCGCTGCGATTTACAGCCTGCTGGGTTCGGCCAAATTCAACGCCCTGAACCCGCAGGCCTATTTGACCTACGTACTGGAACGCATCGCCGAGCATCCGATCAATCGGGTCGACGAACTGCTGCCCTGGAACGTATCTCTCACACTCACGAAACACTGCGAGGCTGCCTGATCCATGGTTAAAACTGTTCGCTTGCCAAAGAGCCCAAGCCTGATTTGTTGCTACTGCACATCGAACTGAAGTGGATTACTCCAACGATTTGGCGTCGATTCGCAGTGCCTGAGAACATTACCTTGGGCAAGTTGCATTACGTGATCCAAGTCGTGATGGGCTGGAGCGATAGCCATCTGCACGAGTTTGAAATTGCCGGTGAGAATTACGGCATGCCCGATCCTGATGGCTGGGGGCCGACGGTGAATCCGGAAGCTCGTAAAACACTGATCAAGGCACTGAACGGAAAGCGGACATTCAATTATCTCTATGACTTCGGTGACAGCTGGCATCACCGTATCAAGGTCGAAAAAACATCACCCACTATTGCCTGTCCGCAGGTGCCGTACTGCATTGAGGGCGCCAATGCCTGCCCACCGGAGGACGTGGGTCAAGGGTCGGGTTATGAAGATCTTTTAGAGGCGACGGCCAACCCCGATCATCCAGAACACGACGCGATTGTGGAATGGCACGGGGAGACCTTCGATCCGACGATCTTTGATTGCGAACGTGTGAACCAGTGGTTCAAACGGATTAAGGTCTGAGTTGCAAGTGGGTGTAGTTCGGACGCTTACCTATCACAGTAGACCAAGAGCAGCCTTCCTTTTTCCAATCAATTAGTTAGCGCTAAGTAAGTGCCATTCATATCTGACACCTTTAAAAATCATCCGGCACTATCAAACCTGACAGGCCAACAATATGAAGCGCGTGTAGACTTGCGCCCCACTGAACCGCACCAAGTGAAGCTGTAAAGTCCTTCACCCAAGCGGACGGATATGCGCAAGAGTCGCTTCATTACCGAGCAGATCATCGGTTTCATTTAGCAGGCCGAGGCCGCCATAGACCAAGCGCTCGACCCAACTTACGGCAGCAGCGGGCCATCGACTCGGCAGCTATCGAGCCAACAGCCACCCCGCTAATAGGGCATAGGCATCCTGCTTCCTTTATGGCCTCTAACTTCTTTCAGCTGAATAATATAAGTGCCTGGCCTACTCTGGTTCGACCCTACATTTGTTACGTGGAAATTTGCATGAGTCGAAAACACATACTCGTTTTCAGCAGCAACGCTGTATCTAGACCCCATGCCCGTAGCGCTAAAACCTGTAATTTCCATTAAAACCTTTTCATTCTCCGCGCTCGTCATGAACCCTACTGCAACCTCTTTACTTTTGGAAGCAGAAAGCAGACTGAGAGAATGGAGCACTGCCCCCTCATCCCTCGCGCGAACAAACGCTTCTATCCCGCCCATGGTCATGCCCTGCCCTCGGAAAAAACGTGAACTCTTATTATTTTCTTTCAGGTACAGGGAAGCATCAATTGCCTCCATATTGCGACCGATATCTTCAGCCGCATACTTTAGCGAACTTCTAATCTCCTTCCCTGCCTTACCCGCAAACTGGTTATCCCCATGTCGCCGTTCTATTTCACCAATAACTTTAGAACTGCTGACAGTGACAAAGTCACCGGCTCTCATGGCGGTATTGATTTGCGAATAGCCCGCATTCGTAGAGTAGATATCCTGGAAATTTTGGAGATCTTCGCTAGTTGCCAGTTTCGGCGATTTTTTCAAAGGAGGCGATGCCAGGCTCATACGGCTCATGGCGGCTACTGGCGCTTGTGAGGATCTGCCCGCCCGCGCGCCTTGAGTGTTTGGCTCAAGCCGACGTTTAACCCGCTCCATCACGCTATCAACAAACGTACGGTTCCCACTTTCAAGCAATGTTTTCCTCATCTTATCTAATGCCTGAGCGGGGTTGGAAGCATAAGCCTCCTTAAAGAAGCTCATTCTCAGAATTTCCCTCGCCTTATCTCCTTCTGGAGACAGTCCGTCTTGATCAGATAGCGAGATCGGATTGTTCCTAACCATCCGGAACAGATTCACCCCATCCACCAACCCACCGGGATCGGCACTCAGCCAGCGCCCCAGCTCCGGCATGTAGTAGCGCCAACCGTAGTAATACAGCCCTGTCGCATCCAACTCCTGGCCCGAGTAGCGGATTGTCCGCTGGGTCAGGTTGCTGACCTCCGTCGCCGCTTCATCGCTGCCGGTGGTGCCGCCATACGGCGAGTACTCCTCCCGGGAGATAAGCCGGCCGCTCTCGTCCGTCTCTCCCCCGCTGCTGTCCAGGTGATCGCCGAAGCCATAGCGCAGGTGGATTTCGCCGCTGAGCCGGTCCTCCACCAGGCGCACCTCGCCGGCCTTGGTGATGACGATGTGTTTCTGCGGCGTTGTCTGGCCGGCCAACAGACGCTGGCGCACTTCACAACCGCCGGAATAGGTAGTCAGCGTGGTCTGGGTCGTATTGCTGGTTTTAGCCGTATGGATTTTGCGCGTACGGGTGCCGCCGTCGGCATAGTGGTAGCGTTCGCTGTCATCCGCCTCGTCCTCGCGGCTGACCGCGCTGACCATCCGCAGTTGGTTATCCGAATGCCAGCGCAGCTCTCTGCCATCAGTCAGCTGCTTCTGCAGGCCGCCGGCCAGGAAGCCCGTTTCCGGGGTCAGGGTGTGTTCCTTCGCCATGGCCCGGTTGCTGGCCTGCGACACGCTGAGCTCACGGGTTCGGTTACCGGCACCGCCGCTATGGCGGATCACCGTCAGGTTGTCCCCGTCATCGTAGCTGTAGTGTTGCGCGTACGGCGCCCAGGCGCTGCCCGCGCTCCCGTCCACGTGGTTGGCGGACTGGGTGTAGTGGCGGGACACTGGCGTACGCTCCCGGCCCGTGGCCGAGATAAGTCGGTACAGGGTGTCGTAGCTGTATTCGCGCAGCCCCGTGGCCTGCTGGTTGTTGTGCCACTCGGGGTCTGCACCCTTATCCTCCAGGCTCAGGATGTTGCCCACCGGGTCATACCGGTAGTGCAGGTCGCTGATGACCAGCGCGCCCTGCGGGTGACCGGCCGGGCGCGCGGTCAGGTGCCGGGCCAGGTGCTGGGTACGCGGGTCATACTCATAGGTATCAATGACACCGTTGCCGGCGCGCTGTGACAGCACCACGCCGTCGGCCCGGTAGCGGATATCGCGCAGGATGACGGTCTCTTTGCTTGCCCCGACTTGCGGGGAGGCCAGCCGGGTTTGCGCCACTGCGCCGTTGATGGCGTAGTCGGTGAGCGTGGTGACAGCGGCGGCATTCGTGGCGGTCAACGGTGCACCTGTCGCATCGTAGGTGCCACTGACCCGCAGAGGCGCATCCGTGTCAGCCTCCGCGTTACTGGTCCAGTCCGGCAGCTCTACTTCCGGCTTGAGCAGGCACTGCTCAGACAGCAGGGACTGGCCGCTCAGCGAGACGCTCAACGGTCGGCTGATGCCGGCGTTGTCACGCCGTTCTGACAGGCCGCCCGCCAGGTTCAGATCTTTCCACTGCGCCTCGTTCAATGGGGCGTAAACATATTGCTCCCGGACACGGCCAGCCGTGGTGCCGGCCGCGATCTCGGTCAGCGACTGCGCCCGCCCGCCCGCACCGGCGGCCTCATAGCTCAGCACGCTGACGGTGCCCTGAGCGTTGCGCGACCACAAAGGACGGCCCGCCGCATCGGCAAGAATCAGGGCAGCATCGCCGTCAACGGTGTGCAGGCACAGGGGTTGGCCAGCCAACCCGGAGACGCTGAGCGCATCGGCGTTATCGGTGGCTTCGTTGCTCAGGGCGCGCGCGCCGAACAGCCGGGTCGTGCGGCTGAACGGCTGCTGCAGCGTGCGCCTGACCAACAGCCGCGCAGGGGCCTCGGGGGCCTCTGGCGTGCGCAGGAAGGACAGGGCGCGGAAAGGCGCGGAGACCATTGAGGTGCCGGCATGCAGGGCCGCGGCCTGCAGTTCTCTTATCGAGCGTCCTGTCATCATTGCTCTTCCTCCTGGCCATCACTGTTCCGGCGTGCCAGCACCTCCTGCCAGGTGTCATTTTCATCTTCGGATACCATGAACCACGGGAACACCTGCACCCGGCGCTCATAGCCGGCCGCAGTGAGTATCCGATATTCTCGACTCAATGCATCGTAAAGGTGCGTATCGGCATAGATGCCCTCCCGCGCATTGTCATCAATCACATGACGCCAATCATTCAGGTAATACGGCAGCCAGACTCGAACCGGATTACCTTTGTTATCGAATTCGGTCTGACCGGTGACTGCCCAACGGACATCCGACCACCTGACGACCGCTTTACCGTCGTCGTCGATTTCCAATGCCCCAGCATCCGTCCGCACGAACGCCTCACCAGATGGATTTATAATCGCCGTCTGCAACACCTGACCTCCGCCGTGCAAAACAACCTGGAGACGCACCTGCTGCTCTGGATCATCATCATAGCGGTCAGTCTGGATGCGGATAACATGCGGCGGAATACGTCCTTCCAGAATACTTGGTGACGAAAGTCCGTCTCTTTGCAACTGCGCTTCTTGTCGTTCCCGGGCCAACACACCGCAGCGGCGCCCCGTAGGCTTACCCTCGGCGTCGACAGACAAGGGCATCCAGCTGTCAGTAATCATGGTGAACGCTTCGTGTACCGGCACCCCTTTGGAGGCATTCAATGCCAACGCGTCTTCGACTGTGGCTGGCGGAGTAAAGCGCTTTTCACTCGTTGGCGAATAACCCGTCACAACGGCTTGATCAGCTTCAGCCGGAGTTTCCGTGCCGTAGAATCGGGTGTGCCGCACCCGCCCCAGCGCATCCAGTGTGGCCTCACTAATATTGTCGTTAGTGTCTTTCACCTGTATCGGAGTCAGGAAACGCCAGTCAATAGCTGTAACTGTGGAGGCAAAGCTGATGGAGTCCGTGGCGCCGACAACTGCTAAAGAGTTCGGTGAATACGTTAGGGCAGTGTTGCGAACCAGCTCACTCTCTCTAACTTCTTTCGCTAACCAAAAAGCGGATTGGTCATGGTACTCAGTAATGTTGTGCGAGCCGCCCCAGACAGCCCCCAATGCCGGCTCATGTGGAATTTGTAATGTCTTGTAGCCTCCTCGCAGCAAGAGCTGCTCCAAGCTTTCTTGCTGTACGGGTTGCCGCAAGTAACTCTCGATCGTCTTCAGTGAGGAATGATATTCAGGGTTGTCGACAATTTCCGAGAGCAGTACTTGCCAATACAGCGTATCCAGCGTGGTCCTCAGAACCAGCACCTCTTGTAGTGCGTTAAGTGCCTGATCACTTTCAAGACACTGGTCGGCATAGGCTTGCACCGCCTCGCGAATTCGCTCGCCAGGAATGCCCCCTGACGTCCCGCCTTGACCCAGCGCCTCCCACAACGCATTCGAGGTGATAGTCTCGTAGCCACGCTTTTTATCTCTGCGAGCTGTCTGCAGGGCTTCTATAGCTGCTCTGTACATGCAGCCGTTTTTCTCCTCGTACTCTTCCTTCAGGTTATTCTCTAATCGCCAGGTGAACGCCATGAACGCCCGAAAAAAAACATCAGGTGTAATGTGCGGTTGGACACGCTCACGCAGTCGATTCAATACTTCTGGATTGGTAGTACCTGAAAGCTCATGGAGACTAGCCTGCACTAGCTCACCCACCGTCTGATTGAAAACCGGTGCTAAAACATCCAGAGATTGCTCATCCAACATGGCACTATCGGTCCAAGCCACCAAACCTTGGCGTGTCGGTGCCTCCAATGGCTCCGTACCCGCGGCACCCCGCCATTTCGTTTTCGCATAACCGCTAAACACCACCGAATTAGGCTCTGCCAGTAAATCAGCCAACACCAAGTTCTCTGCGGTAAAGCCGCCAGACGGAATGACACGGTTAGCCCGCCTATCAAGGTTGCCATCTGGATGGGAGCAACTCCACCAAATCACATCGGAGCGGGTGTCCAGCGGCAGCCCAATCACAAAATCATTGCCCGTATTGAGATGATGTACCCGATTACGACCGAGTTTTATCCAACAATCATACTGCTGACTATCGGCGGTTTCGCTAATCACTCCAACAGGCAGTGATGCCGGATAAATTCTTCGTTCAGCCTCTTCTGCTTGGACCTGCGCAAGCGTCAATTGCCGAGGATAGTTAATGCTGACGCTTTCCAGAGGTGTTCCGTATGCGTCTTGCTGGAGCACTATTGTCTGACTCACCGTCGGGTCAGCCGCGATACGTTCGCAGGCCAGCGAGAGCGTTTCCAGCGGCGACACCAGGGTAACCGGACGATTTATGTTGGGCGTGCCATCTGGATTGGCACTGTCGTAGGCGCGCACGTGGAAGCGTTGACGGCTGATGCTGTAAGGTATCCCAACGTTCGGATGACCGTCCTCTGCGTACACCTCAGTGCGCATCATTTGCCCGCGCAACGCACGATACAGCGCCCGGCGTCGGGCGCTACCCGGCTCGGGTGTCTCCGATACATCCCCATCATTTGTCCAGACGGTGAAGCGAACCGGTTCATTGATGAACGCATGGTCTATATCAGTTCGGGCTCCGTCCGCTCCGGTAGAGTCGAGCTCCTCGTTACCGGTATAAAACCAAGTAACGGTTCGTGCCGGCGGTGAAAGCACAGCTGACCGCTGGCGGGCGTTTTCCTGCGAGCGACTGCTCCTATCGGTCTGCACCAGGCAGCGGAAGCCGGCGAGCTCGCGCTCCTCGCCATCCCAAACACCACCCAGGTAGAGGGTTTCGCTACCCAAGGTCAGGCCGGTAATTTCGTTGATTTGAGAGACACTGCGGACGGTATGTACTGGGAATGGAAGATAACTAACTGCTGTTTGTCCGGCGGCTTGCCGGGAGGCCTTCTCGTCCAGCCAGCCCTGTGCAGAGCTGCGATAAGTCAGCTGGGTACGCCCCCCTATGTTATCAACCACAGTGGAGAGCAGCCATGGACGCACAGAACTGAAATTCAATACCCAACTGCGAGGTAGCAGGTGCGGCACCGTTAGCATCAGGCTGCCCATTCCCAGCCCCTGTACATCCGCTACCTGCAGACGCGAGGTATCGTCTAAGCGCACCCCATTCGGGGGGGGGACAACACCTTTATAGCGAAAGCCGTTGCCACTATGATTGATGAAAACATGAATGCCCCTCTGACCGATGACCAGAATATCCGCTATGCCCGTGCCGTCGGTGTCGGCCAAGTAGATGCGCTCCGGATTGAATGCCAGCGGACTGTTATCGGCCTGTTTGAGCGCTTCCAAAGAAAAGCCACTCAAATGCACTGGACTGCCGAAACGACCATGCCCTAAAGATGGCCAGGTGGTTACTCCGCTTGCAGTGATCTCTACCAAATCCGTGAGCCCACCGCCCGTCACATCACTGAATGCAACGAGCCGCGTCCCATCACCGGAAGGATGGGGTAGCGAGCCTTCTTCCTGATGCTGTACCGTTTTCGCTGGCTTCCAGCCGGATAAACCCGCAGACGGCCATAAGCGTACGCTTGATGGGCCAATCAACACTAGGTCCGTCAGCCCTCCGCCGGTCAAGTCGGTCTGCAGAGCCGCCGGATGGGCGAACTCAACAGGAAATTTGTCAAATAGCTTGAGCCCCCCCCAATGCCCGTTAGGCTGCAAGGTGAAGCTCCCGGACAACCCCGGTAGAGCGATCACTAATTCCGGTTGACCATCCCCATTCAAATCGGCCAATCGGGCATTGCCGCCCAACGGAAGCCGGGGAAGAGGAGTCGGCGCCCCCCAAGTCACTCGGTCATTCAGCGGAGCATGGAACAACCCAGCAAACCCGGCATTTAAAGGCTGAACATCACCCTCTCGAATCGGAGCCCGATACCACCACGCGCCGCGGTCTTGATATAAGACTCCTGGGATACCCTCCCCGTACAAGTCCGCCATTTGCCAAAATTCGTGACTAAAGCCATCAAGCGCTGGCATGGGCTGCCAAGCGGTTGCACCCGGCAGTGTCGGAGGTGGTTCGGACAAGGCAAACTCCACTGGCGGCGTAGCCATCGCCGTGCCGTCTTGCTCATAGGCCAATATCTGCGCCGACATCAAGCGTGTGAGCAACTCGGACGTTTCATACTGTAGATTCAAGCGCGAAATCAGTTGTGGTACGGCATCCCTAGATTCAGCATTCGCCATCATGGCCGTGCGATGCCAGAGCAGGATGTCATGGCACAGTCGTCGAGTCCGTACCTCAAAACCATAGCGACGGAATGACAGTCTATCCCCACGGACTGGCCAAGGCGCCGTGGCGGTGAGCGGTGGTGCTTGGTCTATCAGCGTCCCACGCTCCCCGTAGTCAAACGCGAGAAACGCCAGCCACTCATTTTGCCAAGCGTCCGTTGTCAAAATCATATCAGGCAGCATGAACTGCAGAGCCGGTGTGCGGTTCATCCAGTAGACAGCATCCGGATACAAGCCCGCCACTTGCGGATGGCTGACGAGCTCATGTGCCGGACACCCTATATCATCCTCCTGGCGCCAGCGCCAAAGAATATGTTCCCCCCGGGCCGATACTGCTTCCTCGATGCGCCATTCAGCAACACGGGATGAATCCTGTGGGTCAGCTAATCGCGCGTCTTCCGACCAGCCGTACAGGGCTAGGCCGCCGTCCGGCGTGAAGTCAATCCAGAAAGTGCGCAACACTGCTCCTTCCGCGCCCGTCTCATCCCAGCGCTCAGTACGCGCCCCCAATCCGGCCGAACGGTCAAGGTAGCGAGTTACGGTGTAGGTGCCGCTGTCTGCGTTAGAAAAAGGCAAACGGGTTTCCGTGCGTACCGCACCAGATCCAGGTGCGCGTACCAGTTCACCGTTGTTCGGTCCATTAAATCGATCCTCGCTATCGTACGTAGGCACTCCATGCTGTGTGCGTACACGGACCATTGGCGATGACATTTGCCAGCCCATCCCAAATACCCCGTTGCCCCCGCTGTTGCTGTAATTCAGGGCCAACTGTGGCGCCAAGCCACGAGCAGGTGCTGCCGATATAGGAAGTGGGATTTGCCAGCCGGCATTACCGTCTGGCCCGCCCACTGATAGCACGCCCGTGTTACCCGCCAGCGTTCCGCCGCCTTTGGGCAATGAAGGTAACGTAAAAAATGGTTGGCTTTCATTTCCAGTGGGGGCCGCAAAATTATTAGTCATAAATCCTCCGAAGCTCCTGGTGTCGGGTTATACGGATATCCTTTGAAAGCTAGGCTGCAGCTTGCTGTTGAGCAGCACCATAAAAAGCCTAAGCCTTACACAAGGAGGCTGTCGCACCGCACCACGCCAAATTCCGCCAAATCCACTATCAAGTCCTTGATCTCAACATCAAACCTTAACAAATCAGGTGTTGCTTTTTTACCGAATGACTTCTAATCACAGCTGATTGCCATCGCGAACGAACTGAATCCGGCCTCCTCGATCAGCCGAAAGCAGGCGTTCTGCTGTTTTGGGGTGATGAAAGCCCCCCTCATTGAGCAGAGCTACCTCCAAACCTGAAACTGGCCGATAGAGCCGGTATGCTGTATAGGCCTTAACTCTCTAGCTGATGCGTCCCAGAACAGGTCCCGAGAGGTAAATTTAATGCCATCGGGCGTTAGAAGCGAAACGCTTGCCTAGTCCAAAATAGAAGATGATTAGCAAAAACGCCTCATCCGTTACAAAAAACTCTGACAATGTTTCCGAACTGCCCTTCTCTAACACGCTTAATGTGAGGAGACTCAGCAAGCGATCTATATCTCAGATAGCCAAAAAAAAACAACACCCCAAAACCGCCAAACGTCAAGAGACATTGTTATATTAATTTACGAGACAAACAGACAAACAGAGCGTTTGGCACCAAGCACGATCTCGCCTGCAATAAGCCTGGACAAGCAACGACCTGTCTAGGGTTAAAAATCAAAAATTGAGGTTGGTCGCATTTCAAAAAACCAACCCAGAAAAATTGTCCGAATCGAAGTTGCTGTTTGTATCGGAGTTTCAGCAGCACTCAGGCAGGGCGGGGGGGGGGATTAACTAATAGCCCCGCCGCTGCCCATTGGCTCCCTTTTGAATCAGGGAGGGTGGCTTGAAAAATAGCGCCCTTGCAGGTCAGGGGACCCGTTGGTACGGGAAAGTGAATTATCCGTCATCACATAGACCTTATTTTCTCAGGGTGTAACGGACATGCAGGACGGCATCGGTCAGACTTCTGAGCAGCGCCCCCTGTTTCAGTTCCGGACCGACCGCCTCAAAGGACAACGTCATGGGAATAGTAGGTGTGCTATCGGATTGCAGCGAAAGCCCCTCAAACGGCAGCCAACGCCCGTCACTGACGTCAGGAGAGAACTGGCCACTGTCCGCCATGGCATGCGAGACAGCCAATTCATTGCATCCCGGCGGCAGGTCAGCATTGGTAGTAAACAAGGTGGCTCGAATGTCCTGATACGGTCCCAGTAAGGCCGGCAGCGTTACAGCAATACTGCGCACTCGCCGCTGCCCAGTGGTGCCGGTCTCGTAATCGCTTTCGATCCCCAGTTTCACCAGATCAAAGTGGATAGCGAGTTTGTTGCCATTGAGTTCGATCTTGCCGTCTGGACCACCAATTTCTTCAGCCGCTGGGGTATCCAGCAAATATTGGATGGCCTCATTCAGCGTCAAAGGCCGCGATGACTCCCCATCCGTTTCCAAACGGTCTTTCAAGAACTCCGCCAGGGACACCGTCCGGGTGATTTCCAGCTCCCGTTTCTGGTATTTCAGCCAGGTGTTCTCCATCTGAGCCAGATTGAGCATCAGGCCTTCCCCGCTCATCAGGCCGGCCCATGCGCCGCTCCAGGTTCCGGTGCGCAGGTGGTTGATAGAAGGATCGTTAAGCTCCCACCTCAGGGATTCCTGGGCCATCAGGCAGCGGGAGGCCGTCAAGTCATAGTATTGGTAGAAAATACTGGCCAGTTGGCTGCGCAACCAGCTGTACATGGCCTTGCCAGAGTATTTACTCTGCAACAGCACCAACTGTGCCTTGGCTTGTGCCTGCTGCATTTCCCCGTGCGCAATTTGCATCCGGACGGACGTTGCCCGTACGGCCAGGGTTTCCAACTGGGCCTCGATGGTACTCATTTCGCCCTGCGCCATGGCGCGCTGAATATCCCATTCCTGACGTCGCCGGCGGTACTGCTCCTCCTGATTCACACGGTTGCCATTGGCAATCGCCATATCGCCCGCAAGCTGAAGACCAAAACCGACCGCATTGGCAATCTGATCGGGACGATGGCCGCCATTAGCGAGCCCGAATATATTGGGCACCGCGGCAA
This sequence comes from Pseudomonas sp. Q1, assembly GCF_009935975.1. Lineage (NCBI taxonomy): Bacteria > Pseudomonadati > Pseudomonadota > Gammaproteobacteria > Pseudomonadales > Pseudomonadaceae > Pseudomonas > Pseudomonas sp. Q1. The sequence goes on from NZ_QODI01000031.1 coordinate 14,645, forward strand.
TCGCCGCCCCCGTGGCAAAGGAAATTTTGGCCCCCAGGGCAAGCTGAGCCCCGCCTGTAATGGCGGTCAGTGCCTGCTCTTCCCGGCTGTTGATATTTTCCTCATAGAGCTTCCGGTAGTGGTCCCGACGCTGGGTGGCCGTCGCCAGCGATTTCGTCAACGTTTCCCGTTCAGCCGCGAGTTCCTCCAGGGTGTGCTTCTGCAGCGCCAGGCCGCTTGTCGCCATCTCCACCCCCTGAGTGTTCAGCAACTCCTGCAGCGCTTCGGCGTCCTGCCGTTCCAGAATCTGCTGCATGGTCGAACCGAACTGAATCAGTTGTCCGGCCATCATCCGGGCACTCTCCAGTAGTGGCATAAACCGCAATACCGAAAGGTTGATTGTCGGCAGGCCACTGTTGGCTCCCGTTGCCGCGGCCACCGCCGCCGACAACAGCGCTTTCGGGTCCGCCGGCGTGGCATACAACGGCAGGCTCAGGGACTGACCGTCAATCGTCAGATTATTACGCAGGTTGTACAGGCGCAGACGCAGGGTTTCCCAGTAGCCCAACATCAGCGTATTGGCTTCAGGGCTAAACAGGTGGTTGGCGACACGCTCAGGTTCTTCGGCAAGCCGTTGCGTGCCGTCGAGTAGCGCGCTCAGCGCATCCAACCGGGCCATTTGCACGGACTCGGCGGCGGCTTCGCCCAGGCTGGGTGCTCCCCAGCCACCGTTGGGGGCGATCCAAGGCGCCTCGCCCAGCAGACTCAGTGCCCGGCCATACCAGACCTTGGCCTCTGCCAGGGTGTCACGCTCGAGCTTGCGGTAAGCGCTGTCGCCACGGCCAATGATGATATCCAGCAGGCGCATAAAGGCATTGAGTTTGTAGTGCATGGGGTCGTTCTGCGCCACGGCATCCGGGTCGTACGACTCCAGCGGCGCGTCGTTCCAGGAGGTGTCCTCCTGCAAGGGGCGGACGTTCCACAAACGGTTTTCATGCTCACCGTAAACGATATAGCCCGCCGGGCTGAAAATGTACTTGAGCCACTGTTCGGCCTGGTCGAACCGCTCTTCCTGCAGAAAGCGCTGCATGACCATCATTGGGGTGTAGTAGAACAGCTCCCAGAAGTAAATCGCGTTAGCCCCGGCGAAGTCCATCACGTTGCCGGGCGTTGCATTGCTGATAATCTCAGACTGAGTTACAAGTTCCGGCAGTTCTCCTCGCACTATCGCCAAGGTATCTTTATCGATCACGATGCTGTTTCCAGCCACGGCACTTTGCGCATTGTTGGCGTAGCGGGCCACCACGTGACAGCGGTTTTGCCCTTCGAATGGTTTAGTCCGATCAAACAAAACATGCACAATTGTTGGGGCGCTATCGCTAAGCTGAAAGACACCAAGCGATATATTCGTTGCAGGATCGTCAGTTGAATCGTTCCGGCGAACCGCCTGATAGATCTCAACGCGTCGATCGTTACCATGCTCAGTCGAATCGTAAGGCGGCAATGTCAGCTGCAGATTAGGAATGGGCGGTTCAGAAAGCTGTTGCGTCTCATAATTGAGGATCGCATCGATCCCTGACGCTGCCTTTTCCGTTAATTGCCGGGCAAACAGCGTATTCAGGCGGGTGATGTCTCCGTCATAATCCAGGTATTGTGCGCTGCGCGTGTCGCCGTGAATGGAAACCTGCGGGGGGGTATTCGCAGTTAGCCAGACCTTCAAAGTATAACGGCGAACATCTCCATCAATGTCAAGTACAAGCAAGTGATGGTGTTCTTTCCCTCCTGCCCACTCCGCAATAGGAACATTCTCTCGGGTAAGGGTAAAGGTCTCCGACCAGTTGGGGGAGTTAACATAATGCCAATCGTCGCTTGCAGGATGGCTTATGTTATCCAGCCAAACCTTAATATTGCCAGATGGGATGAAGGGTGAATCTCGCAAATCCACCGAACCCTCAACCACACCTAAATTATTCAGAAAAGCTTGCCCAAGAACACCACCACTGACATTAGCAACACCAACAACCACATTTTCGAACGATAGATCATAATCACCCCAGACGCTTGCTAAGACGTGCAACTCACCGCCTATGATCAACCAAACCGGTGTACCATTCAGCCCACCAGTAAGGCCACGGTCTCCTACCCACACGGTGGAAAACAGGCCGGGCCATACATAACTTATAAGGCTGTTTTTAATTATTACCCAGGCTTGCCTACAGTCATCACGCCTTATAAGAAGAACCCCCTCAGCCGACAAACAGCGAAGAATGCCACTCTCTCTTGCCAGCGAGGGGAAAGTAGATTTCAATATTTCCAGATACGAATTAGGAGGAGGAGAATGAAATAATCGAGCCGCAGCCGCAACCTCGATGCTAATATTATATTTTGCCGCATGGCTATCATAGACAAGCACGGCAGGCGGAGAGAACGTCAATTCGAAACGATCAAACCACTCTGGCATGGAAGACTCAACCCGAATGCTTCCCTCGGCGTTAAGACCGGGCGGACTATAAGGAATAATTACCGTCCGGCTTGTTGTCGATGTCTCAAGCTGTCCTGCATCGCCTAGCACCTCGACCATGCTAGACGTAGTATTTCTATGAATAGACTCGAAACTCATATCATCAAACAGCTTGAGACCCGCGCTCTCAATACCGTTAATGTCATCGGCTGCGCTACCAGGCTTGTAAAAAATGACCAACATCGTGGCGTGCTCATTCCAGACGCTGACATACATCCCATCCAGTTTTTGTTCTTGGTTAACTTTGAACAGCGCTGTCATGTCCCGCGTCACTGGCGCACTCCAGTTGCCGTCATAACGCCGCCAGCTCACCTTCAGCTCCCAGCGTTCTTCCCATTTTGTCGGGGCACCGTTATTGTCCCGCACCGTTACCACGGATTGATGTTCCACCCACAACAAGTACAGGCGGGATTTGTACACCACCGGGCGAATCAGGTTATTCCACGGGTGGATCGCGGCGTCGATTTTCTCCCAGCCGGTCCAGGCGTTGGCCGGCAGCGTTCCCTCGCGACTGCGCTTGTCCTCATCCGCGGTGCGCCACCAGTATTCCGGTGTTTCCGCCTGATTGCGCCCGATAAACCAGGTCTTACCGGTCGAGGCAATGACATTATCGTGGTAGCCATGCACCGTTTCCAGGTTAGCCACCTCTTCAAAGCTGGTGAGGTAGCCCATAAAGGCATCCCCCACCGTGTCCGTGTTGATCTGCGCCTGCCCCAGCGTCTGCAACATGTCATCCATCATCCGGGTCTGTCCCAGGCGGACGGTCGGATCGATATAGTTCTCCGGGTAGTACATCAGCTTCTGCTTGGCCACCCAATTGCTGTAACGGGCATTCCACTGGGTCCATTCCCGGAAAAATTGCCCGGTAAGGACGGCTCGATTGATGTTGCCGCTTTCCGGCTGGGCCAAATTGCGATGAATGAACGTCTGCAAAGCCGCGATCGCTTCGGCCAGGCGCGAGGTTTTCACTTGTGCACCGTTCTGGTTATCCGCCAGCAGGTAGCCGGAGACTTGCTCACGCGACATAAACCCAGCCAGTGGTTTCCCGGGCGTCAGCAAGTAGCCACTGAGCGCCGCACTTAGTCGGGGCGCCGTCTGTGCCAGAACGATCTGCTGTTGCGATATGGTAAGGCCAGCCACAAACGCATCCGCCACCCGCTTCCAGTCCGCCCAACCGGCCGGAGTGTCCTGTGTGTATTCAAGCTCCAGCATTTGCGCAATATTGGCCGGTGTCACGTTGAACGCCTGGGCCAGCGCACACCACTGCCGCAGCACCTGAATCTCCGGCCAGCTTGCCAAGCGGGCGTCGCTTTCGATATCCCCTTTGGCTTTTGCGGCGGCCATGGCCTGATTGAGCAGCAGTGCACCCAGACCGGTGATGCTTGCCAGCAGCTCGGCCGTGACGCCTTGCCCTGCCAAGGCATCGGTGAGCGCCCCGCTTGCAACAGTGGTGTCCGGCAGAGTCCGCAGCCAGCCGCTGAAGGCGCTGAGGGCCAGGATGACGCCGAGGCTGCATTGCAGCTGCGCAGGGGGTGGTAAAAACGTCTCACCTGGCAGTGCCGCCGGCACATACAATTTTTCCGGGTGGGCGACGAAGCACGTCAGCACGTCCGGGGCGACGCCCGAGGCATGACAGATCAGCGCCATCTGGGCCAGACCGTAGGCGAAGGCCACCAGCTCGTCCGATGGAGTAGCGTCATCCTCGGCGCTTTGCAGCGCCGCCCAAGCGTCGCCAATACTCAACTCGTCTGCGCGTCCGTCCGCCCAGGTCAACACGGCCCGCGCGGTGGTTTCATGATTGAGACCGAAGGCGGCCGCGACCAGCGGCGTCCATGTCCGCAGCACCAGCTCATCAGGCCCATCCTGATCGTTAACGTCAGTCTGGGCCGGTTTCGATTCAGCATTCGCCTCAACCGTTTTCGCCACGGCCTGCAATTGCCGCAGGAAATTGGCCACATCGGCACTGAGCGCGATACCGGTTACCGGCCGGGTCATCAGCACCAGGTCCTGAACGCTGAACCCGGCCGCTTTCATCCATTGCGTCGTGGTCTGAAGTCGCTCCAGAAGGCTCAACCAGGTGCCCGGCGGGGCGTTATACAACGCTGAGGGCGGCCCAATCATTTGCAACAGGTGACGCAGCTCGAACGGGGTCAGACCATGAAGCCGAGCCCAAAGACTGAGCGTGTACATCCCAGAAATATGCGCTTCATTCAAACCCAATTCCGCACTATCTTGTTCCGCGTGATAAGCCAGCTTCAGGTAGTACAAACCCATATCGTCGGTTTGAAAAGCGCGCTTCAGTGCGGCCTTAATCTCAGCATGCTCTTCCGCACGGTCAGGGTGCAGGTATAACTTGGTGTTCGACGGCTCGAGCCCACCCTCAACCAATGACGGGGAGTTAAACACTCTATCCCACTGACTGAGCTCACCCTCCGGCGCATTGCGCGAGATCAACCCGCGGGTCATTGCCAATGCATCTTCATGGCCAATGTTGTACTGCTTCATCAGCAGCGCGGTGCGGAACAGCAACGTTAGGGTTTCGTCCGTGATCTGATCAGGGTTGACGCTGTTGACAACGTCTTCCAGCACTCGCGCCGGCAGCCCCGTGGCCTTGTAAAGCCGGATCGCCTTGTTCAGCTTCAGCGCGAAGACTTCCGGGTTGCAGGTAAGCACTGTATAACGGCAATCCAATCCCATACCCTGGTCGGCGCCGTGCCTGTAAGGCTTCAGCAGAAACTGGGAGCCAATATTTTCCGGGATTTGGATTTCGAAGTCATAATTTGTATTCGGCTCAAGATAGTGATTGTCCTCGCCCCCATCAAACACGATGGCTTCGTTGACGAAGACCCGAAACCGGTTGAGGCCGGCATTTGTATTATTCACGCTGATCGACAGCGTATAGTCGGTTCCGCCTTTCGGGGTGAGGCGGGCGTAATTGAGAAACCCCTGGAATCGCTCCTTGGTATAGGACAGCCACCAAAGCGTCTCTTTGCCGTCCTCATCGGTCGTCCTCGTCACCAGAACATTGCCCTCCCAGTTGCCCAGCTTGTCGCTCAAGAACGGCTGTAGGTCGCCGATAAAGGTCCTGAGCTCCTCGTCCGCCAGTCCGTACCATCCGCGCAGCACCCTGGGGTCCAGCAGCGTTTCTGGTGTGATTTCCTCACCAAAGTACTGACGGAATTTATCCATGGCCCCAGCGTTATCCTCCGGGATGATATCCGTCAGAAGATCATACAACGCCGGCGGGATATCATAATAAATCCCGGCCAGGGACGCTCCGCTAAGATGTTTCGTTACCGATGGCGCCGCCTGCAGTTGCTTGAAGTCGGGATCCTGACACTGGCGCACCTGTCGCAGGCGGGTATGGTGATGGTGGTAAGGCGTGCCGGCGCCGAGCAGATGCCCTGCCAGCGCCTGCAACACGTCTTCGTCAGACGCATCCGCGGCGCTTGCCTGTTCCTCATTTTCCAGGGACGACAGCTCTGCTTTCACATGCGACATCAGAATATCGCTGGACAAACTCAAGGCACCGACCTCGCGGTCCAGATTATCCTGATTCAGAACCAACGCTTTCAGGTCGGGGCGCCTGGCGTCGATATGCCACAAGGAACTTTCCGGATACAGCGGGCGCGCTTCGCGGTACAGTTCGGTCAGGTAGGCGGCCGGCGAAAACATGGAGGCCACATCCCCCGGATTGGCGTAGCGACCCGCCCGCCCGCCGAACCAGTCTTCGTAATCCAACAGCGAGACATCCGGGCGACGGAGTCCCTGACGTATGGCTTGGGGCAACAGCGGAGAGGCATGCGTAAGGATATTTTTTTCCAGGATAAGGGCGTCATTGCGGGCCTTCACCGCGGCTGCATGCAGCTTCACACAGTCATAATCGGACAAGGTCCCTTGCGCCCTCTGACGCAACTGCGCCGGTGACAGCAGACCGGCCGCCGCCAGGGAGCTGAAACCGGCCTTCTCGGCCATCCGGGTATAAGTACTCTGTTGTTTGGGTGTCATGAATGTGTCCTTACTTAATAGGGCCGCGCAATAGCACGGCGTTGGGAAAGCAGGCCGGATTACGTCGGCAGGCACCATCCAGCCCGTGCAGCGCGTTTCGACTATCCGGTATCCGGCGGGCGTCTAGGGATCGTCTGATATCCAGCGTCTGGGCCATCCACCAGTCTGCCACCGTGCACCTTGATAAATATGGGAAAGAAAGATGCGCAACATCCGTTACCGACAGGATCTCGGCTTTCTGCAGCAGGCGCTCCATCTCAGAAAACCGAATTTCGTTCATATTGGCTTCCCTCAAGTATGATTTCGCTTCGTTGGCCGCACTTCTCACAACCGGCTCTGGCCCAGCATCTGCAATGCATTTTGTCTTTGGTTGATAGCTCTCAAGAGTCCGCGTCCGATCCTCTGGCACTAACAGCCTCAAGTGAAAGTAGAAGACAATTAGAAAAAAAGCATCATCGGTTATAAAAAAAATTGAACTGCACTCTCAAGCCCCGGTCTCGTTCGACGGTTCTGAACGAACTCAGCCGAAGCCAATTTGCTTTCATGGGCATTGAGATGTTACGAGCCGGACATCAACCCCACAGCTACCGCGATCTGGCCGAGCATTACGGTGTGGCCGTGCTGCCCGCTCGCTCGCGCAAAGACAAAGCCAGGGTAGAAGTCAGCGTACAAGTCGTCGAACACTGGATCTTGGCGGTCTTACGCAACCGACAGTTCTTCTCGCCGGGCGAACTCAACAGCACGATCAATATGCTCCTCGAACAGCTCAATCAAAAACCCTTCAAAAAGCTGCCCGGCTCGCGCCGCTCGGCCTTCGAGACCATCAACCACCCTGCACTGCAAGCGCTGCCCGAGCATCCTTACGTCTACGCCGAGTGGAAAAGGTATGAGTGCATATCAACTACCACGTCGAGGTCGACGGCCATTACTACTTGGTGCCGTATCAGCTAGTGAAACACCGACTCGAAGGGCGCCTGACCGAGCAGACCGTCGAGTGCTTCCACGCCAACCAGCGGGTGGCCAGCCATCTCTGATCGCAACACAAAGGCCGCCACACCACCCAGATCGCACCCATCCCAAGAGCCACCGCGAATACGCCGAGTGAACGCCGCAGCGACTGATCCGCCAGGCAGAGCAGACCGGACTTAGCACCGCCGGCGTTATCGCTTACATCCTCGAACGCCGAATCCATCCGCAGCATGGCTTCCGCGCCTGCCTGGACTTCCTGCGCTTGATCAAACAGCACGGCGGAGAGCGGCTGGAAGCCGCTTTCACGCGTACGCTTACTTGAGGACGGCGTCGAGGCTTTATTCTCGCTGAGTCAGAATCTGCACGCCTTGCTGCAATTATTGCTGAGCTGCCGCTGCCTTCCGGGCTGGCCTTTGATTGTGATTTAGCTCTCCTCTCCAGACTTAGCTTGTAGAGATCCACCGTAAATTACCGGAGCACATGATGGAACGAGAATGTGAACGGTGTCATAACTTCTTCAACCACAACAGAACTCAGATCGACACTGAAGGCATTGGCAAGGTCTGCCGGCTGTTGGCAGGCCAAGGAGTGGCTTTAAAAAACCGCAGTTGCTTTCAATATTACGATTCAATTCACCATTTGCATAAGCAACACCGAGTACTACTCTCTTTGCTGTCGCTTAACCAATCAGCCTGCCCAGAGGGAAATCCCATGATCGAAATCCTTGGTATCGGATGCAGGTTTCCAGGTGGTGCGAACTCTCCAGAAGAGTTCTGGCGCTTATTGAACAACCGGGAAACCGCCATTGGCGACATTCCCAGCGATCGGTGGAGTCC
>NZ_QODI01000032.1:0-22406 GCF_009935975.1 Pseudomonas sp. Q1
TTCCCCATGTGAGAGTAGGTCATCGTCAAGATTAAATTCCGAAACCCCATTTGCGAAAGCAGATGGGGTTTTGTTTTATGTAGAAGCACATGAAATTCACCGGCACGTTGCAAATGCAACGGACTGGTATACAGAATTTCTTGACGACCATAGAGCATTGGAACCACCTGATCCCATCCCGAACTCAGCAGTGAAACGATGCATCGCCGATGGTAGTGTGGGGTTTCCCCATGTGAGAGTAGGTCATCGTCAAGATTAAATTCCGAAACCCCTGTCTGCCAATGCAGACAGGGGTTTTGTCGTTTAAGGGGGTATGCTGCCCCAGCATCAAACCCAGCCCTGGGCCCCTACGCGCGTTGCCAGCACTTGCGCTGCGGCAATGGACGACAGAACTACCGCCTGTCTCTTTCCTACGCTCAAACAGGACACCTCTCACAATATTTCTAAGATTTATCGATTCTTGGCCGAAAGCCTGATGAGCCATGCGTGCACTGAAATAGAGCGGCCCAAGAGTCCGCCTATCCCTTACATGGAATGTTCCACTCGGCACGCTCATCCCCCTTTGGCAAAAGAAGTCGATGAAATGAATCTTAAGTTCAGTCATAAAATTCTGTTGGCCGCGTCAGGCGTCGTGGTTTTGGCCTTCGCATTATTCACGCTCTACAACGACTACCTGCAGCGCAGTACCATCAAGCAAAATTTGGCATCGTCCATTCAGCAGTCCGGTGAACTCACCGCCAGCAGCGTGCAGAACTGGCTCAGTGGGCGCATTTTGGTACTCGAAAACCTGACGCAAAACATTGCCCATCAAGGCAGCGGTGCCGACCTTCCTGGGTTGGTCGATCAGCCAGCGTTCACATCGAATTTCCAGTTCACTTATGTGGGTCAAACCAACGGCGTGTTCACCCAGCGCCCCGACGCGAAGATGCCTGACGGCTATGACCCGCGTCAGCGCCCTTGGTACAAGCAAGCAGTAGTGGCCGACAAACCCATGCTTACTCCTCCTTATATGGCGGCTGTGGGTGGGCAGATCGTGACGATCGCCATGCCAGTGAAAAAGAACGGCGAGTTGCTCGGCGTTGTTGGCGGTGACTTGAGCCTGCAAACCCTGGTGAAGATCATCAACTCGGTCGACTTCGGCGGTATCGGTCATGCGTTCCTGGTGAGTGGCGACGGCCAGGTCATCGTCAGCCCTGACCAGGACCAGGTGATGAAAAACCTGAAGGATATCTACCCTGGCACCAACCTGCGTATCGAGAAAGCCAACCAGGACGTAGTCCTCAATGGTCAGGATCGCATCCTCTCGTTCACCCCCATCAGCGGTTTGCCAGGCGCAGACTGGTACATTGGTCTGTCGATCGACAAAGACAAAGCCTACGCGCCACTAGGCAAGTTCCGCACCTCGGCATTGATTGCGATGTTGGTCGCTGTGATAGCTATCGCAGTGCTTCTGAGTCTGTTGATTCAGGTATTGCTGCGTCCGTTGACGACCATGGGCGTTGCTATGCAAGACATTGCTCAGGGGGAAGGCGACTTGACCCGCCGTCTCGACGTGACCAGCAAAGACGAATTCGGTGAAGTGGGTAGCGCGTTCAACCAGTTCGTTGAGCGTATCCACGCTTCCATTTCCGAAGTGTCGTCGGCAACGCGTCAGGTGCATGATCTGTCCCAACGCGTGATGGCCTCATCCAATGCGTCGATCATCGGTTCCGATGAGCAGAGTGCACGTACCAATAGCGTGGCTGCGGCGATCAACGAACTGGGCGCCGCCACCCAGGAAATCGCACGTAACGCTGCTGATGCTTCGCAGCACGCCAGTGGCGCCAGCGAACAGGCTGACGATGGTCGCAAGGTCGTTGAGCAAACTATCCAGGCAATGTCGGAGTTGTCGCAGAAGATCAGTTTGTCCTGCACTCAGATCGAAACCCTGAACGCCAGCACCGACAACATCGGTCACATTCTTGATGTGATCAAAGGCATTTCCCAGCAAACCAACTTGTTGGCCCTTAACGCAGCGATCGAAGCCGCTCGTGCGGGTGAAGCCGGGCGTGGGTTTGCCGTGGTGGCGGATGAGGTGCGTAACCTGGCGCATCGTACGCAAGAGTCGGCGGAAGAGATCCACAAAATGATCACTTCCCTGCAAGTGGGCTCGCGTGAAGCCGTGACCACTATGAATGCCAGCCAGGCCTCCAGCGAGGAGAGCGTTGAAGTCGCCAATCAGGCGGGTGAACGGTTGGTCAGCGTGACCCAGCGGATCGTAGAAATCGACGGTATGAACCAATCGGTGGCTGCCGCCACCGAGGAGCAAACCGCTGTGGTTGAAACCCTCAATGTCGACATCAACCAGATCAATCTGCTTAACCAGCAGGGTGTGGCCAACCTCAACGAAACGCTGAGGGACTGCGATGCCCTGTCCCAACAGGCAAGCCGATTGAAGCAATTGGTCGATAGCTTCAAGATCTAACCGTGCTGCACCGGAGCGAGACCACTCGCTCCGAGTGCTCAGCTAAGCATTCGGCGCACATTACGCAGTGCGCTGTCCGCGAACGCCTGCACAAACGCTTCGAACTCTACTTGCGTTGAAGCCAATGGCTCACCCACAAGCGTCCAGGTGGCCCTGGAGCTGCTTGCGCCAAGTGCTTGCACACTCATCGCCGCCCAGAATTGGGCCAAGCCCAAGGTGTTGTAGAGGGTGGTCCACGTCATCGACATGGCGGCTTCGTCTCGACTGTTGAGTTGCTCCACGACGCAATGCCCATTGTCGAAAAATTTCGTGCGCAATGCACCCACGCCTGCGCCGGTCATCTCAATGCGCGACAGGCCTGGAACGAAGGCATCAAAGCCTGCGAAGTTGCCCACCAACGCCCACAGGCGAGTTGCCTCGCAAGGGACAACGATGGAGGCCAGGATCGGTGTGCCGTTAGGGTTACGGATTAACGTATCGGGTTGTAGCGGTTTCATGAAGATGTCCTGAAGCAATTCAGAGAAAGCCGGTGGTCCTGAGGTAGTCGCAACCCTTACGTAGCAATGCCGGGTCTTTTGGCGGGTAATGTGTACCCATCTTCTCCACCCCCCAGCGTGCGTTGTCATAACAGATCATCGACGTGTCACCGATATCCTCACCCAGCACGCCCAGATAGAAACCCAACACACCAAACAACGCATTATCACGGCTTACTGCGCGCAGTGACCGTTGCCACTGTTCAATGCTTACCCGTTGGAAAATGTGCCCAGCCTGGCTGAACGCATCGAGATACTGATCCCAGCTCAAGGGTTGTGGGTTGTGCAGGTTGAAAACATTTCGCCCAGCGCAAAAACATGAACCGTGGAACGCTATGAAGCGGGCCAGGAAATCTACGGGCATCAGATCGAAATTCACATCCAGCTGTGGCGCCAGCCCCAATTGCAGGGACCCCTTGAGCATCAACATCAACCGATTTTTCTGCGGCTGGCAAACGCCACTTTGACTGTTGAAACTGATGTTCCCCGGTCGCAGGATATTCACCCAGGCGCCTTGCGCGACGGCACGTCCCAGCAAGCGTTCAGCGACCCACTTGGACAGGTTGTAGCCATTTTTCATATAGAGCGGCAACGTACTCGCGGCACCGGTTTCTAGAACGTGCCTATGGGCGTCGATACTGCTGCAGGCGGACAGTGTCGAAATGAAATTGAATACCTTCTTGCAATAGGTTTCGCAAAGGCGCAGGCACTCAAAGATCGGCTCGACGTTGTCCTTGGCGAGTAAGGCGTAATCCATTACGTGATTGACCTGGGCGGCGTTGTGCACCAACACACCGTAACTGCGCGCGAGGTGCTCATACACGTCGCAGGCAAGGCCCAGGCGAGGCAAGCGCATGTCAGCGGGGTACACCCGCACGCGGCTCAGGTCCAGATGTTGTTCCAGGCGATAGGCTCGTAACGCCTCGCTGAACCGAGCCGCCGCGCAATCGCCAGGCAGCTCCCGGATCAGGCACGCCACTTCATGTGCTCCGCCATCCAGCAGCGCCTGGACAATATGGACCCCGACAAAGCTGTTAGCCCCTGTGACAATGACCTTGCGCGGGTCACCTGCACAGTCCCCATGCAGCATCTCGACCCCCAGCACCCTTGTCGCATCTTTCTCCATCAGGCTTGAGGGTGTCTGGGGCAGTGCGCAGCCCTCCATCAGCGCTGCAAGCGTACGGATCGTGGGTGTTTCAAAGAAACGGCTCAAGGAAGGGCTGCGGCCAAACCGTTCGCGCAGGCGCAACAAGAGGTTCGACAGCAGAATGGAGTGGCCACCCCGGTTGAAAAAGCTGTCGTCGATAGACAACTCGTGCACAGCCAACCCTAGTAACTCCGCCCACAGTTCCATCAACTGCGCTTGAAGAGGGGGTTGTGCCGTGTAATGAGTCACCTCACGAGCGGCAGGAGGCGACAGTGCTCGTAACGCCTGGCGATCAATCTTGCCATTGCTTGAGCGGGGCATGCTTGGCAACTCGCTCCAGCTCACGGGTTGCATGTATTCAGGCAGCCACTGTCGCGCGTGTTCCTTGAGGCTTGCCAGTGTGGCGCCGGGCTCCGGCTGAGCGGCAAAACCGATGATCCTGTGCATTGGGTTGGTTACCACGGCCACCTGGCGGAACAGGCGACTGTTGCGCAGGCACTGCTCGATCTCCTGAGGTTCGACTCGAAAGCCACGGATCTTGATCTGGTCATCCCGGCGACCGCACAGCTCGATTCCGGTTTGCGTCCACTTGGCCAGATCGCCGCTGCGGTAAGTCGCCAGCAACTGTCCGTCCGGCAAGGTCAGCGTAACGAAAGGGCTGTCGGCCTGTGATGCTGCGTTCACGTAGCCCAGGCTCACGCCGGGGCCGGCGATATACAGTTCGCCGACCACCTGATCCTCCACCGGACGCAGGTGCTCGTCGAGGATCAGCACTTGGCTGTTGGCAATGGGACGGCCGATGTTGCGATGGCTGTCACCCAGCTGGAATGTCCGGTGGGTCGCCAGTACCGTGGCTTCAGTGGGGCCGTAGAGGTTGTGCAACTGGCACTGGCCCGCCAGTCGCTCGATCACGTAAGGCTCGCAGAAGTCGCCACCGGTGAGCACATGGGTAAGGCCCAATGGTTGGTCCAGCGGTAGGATGCTGAGCAATGCCGGCGGTAGAAACCCATGGGTGACGCGCTGCTGACGAATCAACTCGACCAGTTGCAGAGGATCAAGCCGTTGTTCTGCAGCAGGCACAATCAACTCGGCGCCAGCCATCAGGGCCGGAAAGATGTCGATCAGCGACGAATCGAAACTCAACGGCGAAAACTGCAGCACACGACTCTGCTGATCCATCATCACGCAGGCACCGAGCCAGGCGGTGAAGTGCGCCAGGTTGTGTTGGCTGAGCAATACGCCCTTGGGTTGACCCGTGCTGCCCGAGGTAAACAACGCCATGCAAGGCGCGTCTACACAAGGCCGATAATGCATCAGCGGCTGCGTGCAATCGCTGTGGCGCGGGTCGATCCTGCTGACATCCAGTGTATCGAAATGCTCCCTTAGAGGGTGCCGGCCGTCTTCCAACAGCATGCAGGCTCCGATGCTTTCCAGCATGCTGTGTTGGCGCTGCACCGGGTGATCGGGTGACAGGGGTAAATACACTGCGCCGCACCCCAGCACCGCGAGAACGCTGGCGTAGAGTTCGACGGACTTTTCCAGGCACACGCCGATTACCTGGGGTGTCTCACGGCTTCCCAGCAGGGGTACCAATTGCTGCTGTATCGCCAAGGCGTATGCGTGAAGTTGGTGATAAGTCAGCACCTGCCCCGTGATATTCAGCGCAGGCCGATGGGCGTAGGCCTGAAGGCTCGCCTGCAACCGTTCGATCATGGGGACTTGGGCTGCCTGCAACAGTGCCGGTTGCGCGCTACGATTGAAGCGGTGCAAAAACGCCAATGCTTCCAGCCCTTGCAAACCTTGTTCGGGCCATTCGTTAACCGTGACCGGTGCGCAGAAATAATCGGGGTCTCTCGAGAAATCGCTGACCAGCACGGCGACCCATTCCACCAGTGCGTTCGTTGCCTCTTGGCGCAGCCTCTGGCCGTTACCGCTTGGCTGCGCGCAAACGTCATGCACGGCCAGCAGGCACCGCTCACGGTTGTAACAGCGAAACTGGAGTGCAGGCAGCCCGTGTGCACCGATCGGGCCGATGCCCACGCGCAGGCTCAGCCGGGGTGTGTCGGCAAATACACTCGGCAGCGGTTGGCTACCGTCCTCGATCACCAGATCGACCGCCTCCACCCCGGCTGCGTGCCCGTACTGTTCCATCATCTGCCTGATGGCCCCGAGGGCCTCGCTTGTGGCGCCCCATCCAATCGTCAAGCACCTCATGCCAACCTCCCCGGCTGGGCCAGGTAGTCATTTAAAGCCTGGGCGACACTGGGGGTTTGCAGCACACCGCTGTGATGTAGAAAACTCATGATGTTGCCCACCAGCGGATGCCGGCGAGTAATAGGAAAGTCCATCGCGCCGATCTCATGGCGCAGTGTCACGCGGATGTCGACATCGATATCCAAATGCTCGATCAGGCGCAGATCGAAGTCCTTCTGCAGCTCATTGGTCAGGTAATGTGCCAGGAAAACCGGCAGGATTTCAGCAATGCTGTCACGGTCCTCCGGGCTTGCCCCCTGCCAGTAGAGACGTACCAACTGCGTCCAGAATTGCGCGTGCCGACCCTCGTCAGCCAAGTGATCAGCCATCAAGCCACGGATGGATCGCTTGACGCTGTCGTCCTTGGAGAACGCCGCTACGTCCTGCGTCACCGTATTTTCGGCAATGGCCACGGCAATCAACTCCACGGCATCGTGCAAGTGCGCCGGGGCGCCCGCCTGCGCTGCCGGCAGGGCGCGGCTCAGCTCGATTTGCCGGGGGAGTTCGAGAGGCTCAATACCCGTCATGTGCACGGCTTGCTGCAGGAAGTCCAGTGCGACCAGTGCGTGGTAATCCTCATCGATCACGACGGTCATCGCGTCGACGCGACAGGCCGCCGGGAAAGGCAGCGAGAAGCCGTTTTTGGCAATGCTGCGGGCGGTCTTGTCGACGATCTCGGTTTCGAAGATCACCACATTATTGACGAATTGGTAAAAGCTTTGCGCCAGTACGAAGTCGCGCCACTGCGGGCAATGGTCAAGAAAGGTCTCGCTGAGTACCAGCGGTTGGCGGCATAGGGGGTAGATTAATTTTTCGTCGTTCTCCAGCAGGCGTCGGGGGCGAGTGCGGATGGTTGCACGACGTTCCCAGTCTTCGGCAAAGGAGCGGTAGCCAGTGGTATTCATGGGTGCGCCTCTCGCATCGAGGCCTGCACGTCGTTCCAAAACAGGATGCGGCTTTCCATGGCGCTGATTGCAGTGCTGTCGGCCTGTTTCTGGCGCGTCGGGTCTGCGCCGATCAGGCGCTGGAGCAACTGATGGGCTGCCGGGCCATGCGCGTGGCTGTCCATCTCGATATGGCGGTTGAGGTAGTGATGGAAGGTAGGTGCCTCATGCTCAATGAATCCGTGGCTGCGCGAGATGCGTTCGAACATCGACGGAATGACGCTTTCGCGGCCGTGCAGGAAGGCTGCCGCCACACAATGGCTGGGTGCGTTCCAGGCGATCTGCAACGTGCAGTCAACGAAGCGAGCAACGCCAAGGGGCGCGCTGACGGCTTGCAAGGCTGCGTTTGCCTCCACTTCCTGAAGCTGCAGGTCAATGAAGCGTGTGATCGCAAGTGTGCTGGCGCCCACTTCTGCCATTGCATCCAGGTACAGCTCGAAGTGACTGCTGTAGCCGCGAGTTGGATGCTCGTCCGACTCCTCGGCCAACACGATTTCATTGATCAGGCGGGCGGCGTGTGGGTCGGAGGGTGGGAACCAGGGGATCCCGGTGCAGGTCAGGTCCTGCTGCAAGCGTTTGGTCAGTGTCATGAAGTCCCAAACGGCAAATACGTGGTGCTCCATAAAGACTTGTAACTTACGGAGTGAAGTTATTTCTATAAATAGCGGGTGGCTGCACAACTGCAGTCTTTTTTGTTCAAGTAAATGTTGGTGCATGGTTGACGCCTGTATTGCGAATGCTCTGAGCAGTGATAAGGATTTATTAATTATTAAATAGACGGGTGGCGCCAAGTCGGGGCCGCGGGCGCAGCTCCACCGTGATAACGGTGTGGGTGGCCAATTGAGAGACTGGGGCTGTTGGGCGAAGATAATAAGCTGAATAAACGTTTGGGTGAGCTTATAAATGTATTAGATGTTTTTTCGAGAAATAACAGTGGGCGGAAATTGTCTTTTTAAAAGTGGGAAGTTTCTTTGTTGTCGGTCGGTTTAATTGAGCGTGTTCAATTTTTTATAACTGATTAGCGCGGGACGCTTCCAGATAGAAGTTGTCCCGCTTAATAAACAGTCAGGGAGGGGGGGCGGGAAGGGCTTACAGGGACCTTTTATTGTCGCTGGTGCCGAGACCATTGAGGTAATTGGCGATCACTTCCATCCCGCGCATCAGGTGATTGCGTAGCGTAAGGATGCTCTCGTCGATTTTTTTCTGTGCCACCAGGCTCAGCAGTTCCCGGTGATCTTCCTGGGACGTCGGGCCCAGGCCCATCGCCTCGAGGTTGAAGCGCAGGAATCGCTCCTCCTCGTTCAGCCCATGTTCGACCAGCTTGAGTAACCGCTGGTTAGGTGCCTTGCCATACAAGGCCATGTGGAACAGGCGATTGAGGCGTCCGATCTCGGTGTAGTCTTTTTCGCGCTCCAGAGCATTGATGCAAGATTCGGCCTCTTCAATGTCGGCGTCGGTGAGCAAGGGGATCGACAAGCGCAACGCTTCGGACTCCAGCAACATGCGCAAGCCATAGGTCTCAGCCGAATTGTCCTCGATCAAGGGGGCTACCACGGCGCCTTTGTGGGTCACCACATGCAGCAAGGACTGTGCCTCCAGTTGGCGCAGGGCTTCTCGCACGGGCATGCGGCTGACACCGAACAGGCTGGCCAGTTCTTGCTGGCGCATAGCCGTGCCACAGGGCAGACGCCCATCGAGAATGGCGTTTCGTAATGTTTCTTCAATAACGGAGCGGGCAAGATGGGCGGGAATAGGCTCGCTGATTTTGATGCTGCTTAAAGGGTTCGGCTTCTGCGTCACGGTTACGCTATCCTCCTTTCTTGAATAGAGTGTGTTTAATTGGATCCAATGCACCCTAAAGATGGGTTGCACGCTTGTCAAACAACCAAAGTTTCCGTTTGTAAGGGCTTACAGGAAGTACTTTGTGCATCCCACAAATTGCGGTTATAAATTTGGCCGGCTCATGAATGATTGCACTGTGCCATTGTTTTTTCCGGGTCAAAGCTTCACCATCCCTTGAAATTCCGTCTTTCTTCACGGACTGAACGCCTTGGCGGTAAGTTTTATTTCTTCTCGAATCCTCAGCTGGCTGTTTTCAGCGTTATTGTTGGCCGGCTTGATGCTCGGCGGGCTGCATGCCGATTGGGATTTCTCCCAGATCAGTCGCAAAGCCACCGCCTTGTACGGACCGTTGGGGAAGGGGCAGCAACGTATCGACGAGTGGCAGCGGCTGCTCGCGACGCAGAAACAAGTCAGTGAACAAGAGCAGCTCAAGGTCGTCAACCTGTTCTTCAACCAGCACATGACCTACACGGAAGACATCGATCTGTGGCATGTGGAAGACTATTGGGAGACGCCTGTCGAAGCCTTGTGGAAGGGTGCCGGTGATTGCGAAGACTACGCTATCGCCAAGTATTTCAGCCTGCGCCACCTGGGGGTTTCCAGCGACAAATTGCGCATTACTTACGTCAAGGCCTTGCGTCAGAATCGCGCTCACATGGTCCTGACCTACTATCCGACCCCCGACGCTATCCCGTTGGTGCTCGACAGCCTGATGGACGAGATCCTCCCGGCCACCCGCCGTACCGACCTGCTTCCGGTGTACTCATTCAACGCCGAGGGGCTGTACTTGCCGGGTGCCAAGGGCAACAAGAAAGTCGGCGATACCAAACGCTTGTCGCGCTGGCAGGATGTGTTGAGAAAAATGCGTGCGGAAGGCTTCCCAGCCGAGCCTGCCAACTAGGAGTAACTGATCGGTGTCTTTGTTCAAACAACTGTTGATCGCAATCTGTCTGTTCCTCGTAGTCGCCTTCAGCGGCAGCTTCATGGTCAGCCTGGAGAGCTCGCGCACGCAATACGTCAACCAGTTGCGCTCCCACGCACAGGATGCGGCGACGGCATTGGCGCTGTCGCTGACGCCCAATATCGACGATCCGGCGATGGTGGAGCTGCTGGTCAGTTCGATCTTCGACAGCGGTTATTACGCGAGCATCCGCGTGGTGGACCTGGCAACCGACAAGACTATCGTCGAGCGTAGCGGCATTCCCGACAACAATGGCGTGCCCGACTGGTTCGTCAAGTTGATCGGCCTGGAACCGGCCGGGGGGGATGCGTTGGTCAATCGTGGTTGGGAGCAGGCGGCGCGGGTGGAGGTGATCAGCCACCCGATGTTCGCTCTGGCCAAACTCTGGCAGAGCGCCCTGGGCAGTCTCGGTTGGCTGCTGCTGTGCGGCGCGGTCAGTGCGGTGCTCGGCGCACTGTTGCTACGGCGACAATTGAAACCTTTGGACTACATGGTCAAGCAGTCCCATGCCATCGCCCGCCGCGAATTCCTCAGCCTGCCTGAGCTGCCCCGCACGCCGGAACTGCGGCGCGTGGTACAGGCCATGAACCAGATGGTAGAAAAGCTCAAGGCGCTGTTCCAGGAGCAGGCCGAACGCAGCGAAAAATTGCGCACCGAATCCTATCAGGACAACCTCACCGGCCTGGCCAATCGTCGCTACTTCGAGATGCAGCTCAACGCTCGTGTCAGCAACCCGGAAGACACCAGCACCGGCTATCTGCTGCTGTTGCGGGTCAAGGACCTGGCCGGTCTCAACCAGCGCCTGGGTGGCCAGCGCACTGACCAGTTGCTGCAAGCGGTCGGTCAGCAACTGCTGCGCCAGTGCGAGCCGTACCCGGAAACCCACAACCTCGTCACGCGTATTCGCGGTGGTGAGTTCGCCGTGCTGGCGCCGGGGCTGATGCGTGAAGAGGCGCTGCAATTGGCGCAGAACCTCGAAAGCACCTTGCACAGCCTGCAGGCCACCGGCGCCAGCGATGTCACGCCGGTCGCTTACATGGGCCTGGCACCGTTCAACCATGGCGATGCCCCCCAGGCGCTGCTGACCTTGGCTGATCAGGCCCTGGCGCAGGCTGAGGGGCAGGGCGATAGCAGTTGGGTATGCCTTGACCATAGCGCCGCCGCCAGTCTTGGTGACGATCACCATGCCTGGCACAGGCTGTTGGACCAGGCACTGACGCAGCAGCGCTTCGAGTTGTATTTCCAGCCGGTGGTGGCCAGCCAGGACCCGCAATTGGTGCTGCACTATAAAGTCCTGTCACGCCTGCAGGATGAAGACGGCCATACGATACCCGCCGGGCGTTTCCTGCCGTGGCTTGAACGCTTCGGCTGGACGTCCCGCCTGGACCGCCTGATGCTCGAACAAGTGCTCAAACAGATGGCCGGCCACACCCATAGCCTGGCGCTGAACCTCTCGGCCGCGACCTTGCAGGACGCCCAGGCGCTGAATCGGATTGTTGAACTGCTACGCCAGCACAGCAACCTGGGCCCGCGCCTGACCCTGGAGATCGGCGAGGAACAACTGCCGGAGCAGGCCCTGCTCGAGCAATTGACCCATCGCCTGCGCGAGCTGGGCTTTTCCCTGAGCCTGCAGCGTTTTGGCGGGCGCTTCAGCATGATCGGCAACTTGGCGCGCCTGGGCCTGGCGTACCTGAAGATCGACGGCAGCTACATCCGTGCCATCGACCAGGAGAGCGACAAACGCCTGTTTATCGAGGCGATCCAGCGTGCGGCCCACAGCATCGACTTGCCGTTGATCGCCGAGCGCGTCGAGACCGAGGGCGAGTTGAAGGTGATTCGCGAGATGGGGATCTTCGGCGTGCAGGGGCAGTTATTTGGCGAGCCTGCGCCCTGGAAATAATCACAACGCGACTGTGGAGGCGGCTTTCTGTGGCGAGGGAGCTTGCTCCCGCCGGGCTGCGAAGCGGCCCCCAAAAAGCCGGGAGCGCTACGCACTCCAGCGGGAGCAAGCTCCCTCGCCACTGCAAGCCCACGCTCACATTTTCGATCGGGTTCGACTTTGAGAAGTCAGATCAGCCCAGTCTCTTCATCATTGATCAAGTGGCTGAGCCCACCCAATGATTCCCGCGCGTGGGTACGGTCGATCAGTTTTGCCTGGGCAGCGGGTGGCAGGTCCGTCACGCTGATAATGCCTTTGCTGGTCAGCACCTGGATCAAGTCGTCGAGCACCCGGATCATCTCCAGGTCGCTCTGCTTGAGTTGCGCCAGGCTGGTTTCCACCACTTCGTTGGCGTACCAGGCCTGGATCTCATGGTGATCGGCCGGCAGGGTTTCGGTCGACTCGGCAAAGGCGGCGGCCTCCACGCGGCTTAGCGCGCCCTGGGCATCACGTTGCACATAAAACATAAGAACCCCTCGAAAATGAGCCACACGCCGTCGCCAGCATCGGCCAACAGTGTGTTGATAGGCACAAGTATGCGATGCAACCGCCCGGCAGGGCCAGCAACGAAATCGGCCGCCGGTGAGGGCGGCCGATATCCGAGGCTTAGGCGGTGTGGTCGATCTTGATGGTCGGGTCGGCACCACTGATCAGCGAGTTGATGCTGGTGTGGGACCAATCGTTGCCTTCCAGCTTGATCGTCACGTCGGCATTGGCCACGCCACCGGCGGCGTTGAGCTTGCCTTCACTGCTCACTTGCAGGGTCGACACACCGTCCACCGTGGTGATCTTCAGGTAGTTGTCGATGGTGCTGTCCGTTTCACCCTTCAACAGATCCCGCAGATCAATGCGGTCGCCTTCCGACGCCTTGAAGTCCTTGATCACATCGTTACCGACGTCACCGGCTTTCCACACGAAGGTGTCGGCACCCGAGCCACCGATCAGGATGTCGTTGCCCGGCCCGCCGATCAGCGTGTCGTTACCGGTGCCGCCCAACAGGATGTCATTGCCTTTGCCGCCGTCCAGGTAGTCATTACCGCCCTGGCCGAACAGGATGTCATCGCCTGCGCCGCCCAGCAGCGTGTCGTTGCCGTCTTTGGCGCCGGATACATCGAAGTCGGCGTAGTGCTCGGTCACGTACTGGTGCACGTTCGAAGGGGTCACGTCCGTCACGGCTACGCCGGTTTTCTGCGCCACAAAGGCTTGCAGCGCGTTGTAGCCCTCACCGGTAACGCCGCTGAAACTCACCAGGTCGCCGAAGATAATATCGTTGCCGTCGCCGCCGTTCACGGTGTCGCTGCCAGGCAGCGTGGCCTCGGTGTGACCGAGGATGGCATTGGCCAGGTCCTTCGGATCGATGTTGCTTTGCGGCTTGCCATCGCTGTCGTACGGTTTGAGGTCATTGAGGCTGACATCGCCGTTGATACCGATCGCTTCCACCTGCGACAACCCACCCAGCAGCGCAAACGCGCTCTTGGCGTTGCTCAACGTCGCCGAATCGGTGCTGTAGCCTGTACCGTTCAGGTTGGACAACTCGTAGGTGCCGTCACCTTGGGCGTGAAGGGTGCCCAGATTGTTAACGACCCAGCGCGATCCATTCCAGGTTTGCAATTGTGCTGCGCCCGAGGTGTCGATGCTGAAGTAGTGGGTGTTATCCAGGTACTTGCTGAACGTTGTCCCCAGTGTGTAGTTGGACGTCGTCACCAGATCGTCGAGTTTGGTGTTGTAAATCGTCGGGTTGGTCTGCTCGCCGCTCTGGTAGTACGTCGGCTGGCCATCGGTGATGAAGTAGGTCAGGTTGGTGGCGCCGGTGTTGCTGGTCGCCAGGCCGCTCTGGAAGAAGTTCGCCGTGGTCTTGAACACGTCCTCATAGTTGGTACCGCCACCCGATGTCATCGAGTCCAGTACCCCCTTGAGCACGTTCAGCGCGTTCGGATCGTTGAGGTTGATCGCGACCGACTTGTTCACTTGGGTATCGAAGTCTGCCAGGAAGATATTCACCGTGCCCGAGGTGTTGGCGCCCAGGCTGTTTTTGAGCGAGTTGAACACCGAGGTCAGCGAGTCTTTCGCCGCGCTGATCGAAGCCGGGGTCATGCTGCCTGAACTGTCCACCATGAACGCGATGTTGTAGTTCTTGCCCTGCACCACGTTCAGGCCGCCGATGTCGGAAACCATAATGTCGTTGCCATCGGTGCCGGTGAGCGAGTCGCTGCCCGAGGTGCCGGTGGCGGCGCTATAGGTCGCCGGGTACACGGTGACCGGCAATTGCGCGGTGGTGGTCGCAGAACCGCCGAGGCTTTCGGTGGAGGTCGAGGTGACCGCCAGGTTGAACTGGCCGCTGTAGTAGGTCGGTGGCTTGATCGACAGGGAGCTCAGGTCCCAACCGGTCACGTTGACTTCGCCCACAGCCTTGGTCGCGGTGAAAGTATGCCCGGATGCATCGGTGAGCACTGAGCCGGCCGGTATGCCGCTGATCTTCACGCTGAGGGTTTCCGAGCCGTCGGTGTCGGTCAGTGCGGTGGTGACCTTGGACAGCTTGACGGTGCCGTTTTCCAGACCTTCGTTGAGCTTGTAGCCCACGTAGTAACCGTCGCCGTTGCTGCCATGCAGGTCGGAGACGGTCACGCCGGCGTTGGTCAGGTCGGTGATGCCGGTGTACAGCGGCACGCCGCTGGTGCTCAGGTCTTGAACCGGGCCGCCATTGACCGACAGGTTGACGTCGTAGCTGCCAGGGCCGGACTGGTTGGCGTGATAGATCTCGAGGCTGTAATAACCACTCACTGTCGGTGTGATCGAGCCGCTGAACTTGCCGCTGTTGTTGCCCCACTGAGCGCTGGCCACGTCTTTGCCGCCGACGTTGATCACCAGGCTGTCATCGCCGGTACCGCTGAAGGTGTAGGTCTTGCCGGCTTCCATGTACATCAGGCCGGAGATCTTCGAGCCGCTGCCTGCCGTGACATTGGTGGTGGATTCGACGTTGGTCACCAACCCGCTGCTGTTTGGCGTGCCGGCGTTATCAATGGCGTTTTTCAGGTCGGCCGGTGCTGCGCCGTTCCCGTTGGTGCCGAGACCCGAAACGCTGTTCCAGCTTTGCTTGAGCAAGCCGATCGAATTGACGCTGTTGTCGGCCACGTTCAGGGTCGGAGCATCGGCCACCGGGGTGATGTCGACTTTCACTGTGGCGCTGTTGCCCAGGTCCTTGCCGTCGGTAGGCTGGAACTTGAACTGCGCGTAATCCGCCTGCTTGTTACCAACGCCGGTGCCACCATAACCGTCGGCGCCGGACTCGTTGGCGTTCGGCATAAAGCGCAACTGGCCGCCGTCGATCTGGGCTTTGGTGAAGGTCTGGCCTGCGGTCACGCTGGTCCAGGTCGTGCCATCCGCCGCCAAGTATTGCAGTTTGCCGGCCACCGGCAGGTCGGTGATTTTCACGCCGAGGCTGCTTTGTGGCGAGTCCACATCGGTCACGCCGAAGTTGGCCCAGGTCAGCGTCAGCGGCGTGTCTTCGGTGCCGGTCACGGCACTGCCGGTCGCCACCGGTGGATCGTTGACCGCCACCACGTTGACGGTGGTGGTCGCCACGTTGGAGTAATTGCCGCCATCGGTCACGGTCACGGTAATGGTCCGTGGCGTGGTACTCGGGTCGTGGCTGCTGTTGGTGAACGTAATGTTCTGGATACGCTGCATGTAGTCAGCCAGCGTGGCGCTGCCCGACAACGTCAGGGTGATGGTGCCCGTCTGGTTGTTGGTGCTGACGGTAATGCCATTCACGCTGTTGCCCAGGTTCAGTGCATCACCGGCCTGTGCGTTGGTCAGGGTGACGGTCGCGCCGGTCAGCAGGGTGCTGTCCGGGTCGGTGATCTTGATATCCGTGTCGGCAATCGACACACCCGGCCCGGCGGTGCCTTCGGTGAAGGTCGTCTTGTAGTCGGCACCGGTTGCGCCGCTGGAGTTGTTGGCATCCAGGTCGATGACCGGCGGCGCATCGTTATCGATGATGTTGGTGCTGACGCTGCCTTTGTCGACCACCAGGTTCTCGAAGTTGCCACCCGTGGTTTTGTCGATGGTGATGACGATCTGCTCGGTCGGCTCGGTGATCTTGTCATCGATGGTACGGATATCAAACGGCACGCTGCTGGAGCCGGCAGGGATCTTCACGGTGTACACGCCGTTGAAGTCCGAGCCGTCGGTAGCGGTGCCGCTGTATTTGAGCGTCACGGTCACATCGGTTTGCGCCGGGTTGCTCAGGGTCAGGGTGTAGTGCGCGGTTGCGCCTTCGGTCACCGATGTGTCGCCAGTGATGCTGATGGTGGTGTTGTTGACCACGTCGGTGACTTTGGTGACTACGGTGCTGCCGTCGACGATCAGGTGCTCGTACTTGTCACCGCCGCTGACCACGCCGGTGATCTTGTTGCTGACATCGTTGGCGCCCACGTACGCATCGTTAGGCGCGGTGGCGGTAGTGACGCCGCTGGACTTGCCGTTACCGATAGTGATGGTCGAACCGTTATCCAGCTTCACCACCAGGTCGGAACCGACGTTGTTGACTGCCACACCGTTCTTGTCGACCAGCGACGCGGTGTAGATGATCTGCCCGCCTTCGCTGGTAGACCCCGTGGCCTTGAGCGACACGGTCACATCATCGATCGTGTCGTTGATGGTAGTGGTTGCGCCGCCCGGTGTGATGCTCACACCTTCGAAGTTACCGCCAGTGGTGCCAGTGATCTTGACGGTCTGGGTGCTCTTATCGATGAACACGTCATCGCTTGGCGCCGGGACGGTCACCGTACCGACAGTTGCACCTTGCTTGATGCTGATGCTCGAACCGTTATCGAGCTGGATCACCATGTCGCTGCCGGCCTTGTTGCTCAAGGTGGCGGTGTAGGTGATCTGGCCGCCTTCGTTGACTGCGCTTGGCGCGGTCAGCGTGACGGTGGTGAGATCGGTTGTACCGGGAGTGTCGGTAACGGTGGTATTTACCGGCGTAGTGCCCGGTACCAGGTTCTCGAAGTGCTCGCCGCCGGTAACGCCTTTGATGGCGGTGGTGACGGTCTGGTCGCCTTTGTAGACGTCGTTCGGCGCCACGGTGGTGACGGTGCCGCTGGACTGGTTCACACCGATGGTGATGGTTTTACCGTTATCCAGGGTGACGGTCAGTGGGTTGGTGATGTTAGTTACCGGCGCGCCGTTTTTATCCACAAGACTGGCGGTGTAGACGATGTTGCCGCCTTCACCGATGGTGTTGGTGGCGGTCAGGACCACATCGACTTTGTCGATGGTGTCGTTGATGGTCGTTGTCGCGCCGTTACCTGCAACTTCCAGTTTCTCGAAGTTGCCGCCGGTGGCGTCGGTGATCTTGACGGTCTGGGTGCTCTTATCGATGAACACGTCATCGCTAGGTGCAGGAACGGTCACGGTGCCGACGGTATCGCCAGCCTTGATGGTAATGCTCGAGCCGTTGTCCAGCTTCAGCGTGACGTCGGTGCCGGCCTTATTGCTCAAGGTCGCGGTGTAAGTGATCTGACCGCCTTCGTTAACTGCGCTTGGCGCGGTCAGGGTCACAGTGGTGGTGTCCGCAGTGCCCGGAGTATCGGTAACGGTGGTGTTCACCGGTGTAGTGCCCGGTACCAGATTTTCGAAGTGTTCGCCGCCGGTGACGCCTTTGATGGCGGTGGTGACGGTTTGATCGCCCTTATAGACGTCGTTTGGGGCGACTACAGAAACAGACCCGCTCGACTGGTTTACACCAATGGTGATGGTTTGGCCGTTATCCAAGGTGAGTGTCAGCGGGTTGGTGATGTTGGTTACTGCTGCGCCGTTTTTATCCACAAGGCTGGCGGTGTAAACGATGTTGCCGCCCTCACCAACAGTGTTGGTCGCGGTCAGGACCACATCGACCTTGTCGATGGTGTCGTTGATGATCGTTGTCGCGCCGTTGCCTGCAACTTCCAATTTCTCGAAGTTGCCGCCGGTAGCGTCGGTGATCTTGACGGTCTGCGTGCTCTTGTCGATGAACACGTCATCGCTCGGCGCAGGGACGGTCACAGTGCCGACAGTATCGCCAGCCTTGATAGTGATGGTGGAACCGTTGTCGAGTTTCAGTGTGACGTCAGTACCGGCCTTATTGCTCAAGGTCGCGGTGTAAGTGATCTGACCGCCTTCGTTAACTGCGCTTGGCGCGGTCAGGGTCACGGTGGTGGTGTCAGCAGTACCCGGAGTATCGGTAACGGTGGTGTTCACCGGCGTAGTGCCCGGTACCAGATTTTCGAAGTGTTCGCCGCCAGTGACGCCTTTGATAGCGGTGGTGACGGTTTGATCGCCCTTATAGACGTCGTTCGGAGCGACTACCGAGACGGAACCGCTGGATTGGTTCACACCAATGGTGATGGTTTGGCCGTTATCCAGGGTGACCGTTAGCGGATTGGTGATGTTGGTCACCGGTGTGCCGTTCTTATCCACAAGGCTGGCGGTGTAGACGATGTTGCCGCCTTCGCCAACGGTGTTGGTGGCCGTCAGTACAACATCGACCTTGTCGATAGTGTCGTTGATAGTCGTTGTCGCGCCGTTACCTGCAACTTCCAATTTCTCGAAGTTGCCGCCGGTAGCGTCAGTGATCTTGACGGTCTGGGTGCTCTTATCGATGAACACGTCATCGCTTGGCGCAGGGACGGTCACGGTGCCGACGGTGTCTCCGGCCTTGATGGTAATGGTCGAACCGTTATCCAACTTCAGGGTGACGTCAGTACCCGCTTTGTTAGAAAGCGTGGCGGTGTACGTAATCTGACCACCTTCATTAACTGCGCTTGGCGCGGTCAGGGTCACGGTGGTGGTGTCAGCAGTGCCCGGAGTATCGGTAACGGTGGTATTTACCGGCGTAGTGCCCGGTACCAGGTTCTCGAAATGCTCGCCGCCGGTGACGCCTTTGATGGCGGTGGTGACGGTCTGGTCGCCTTTGTAGACGTCGTTCGGCGCCACGGTGGTGACGGTGCCGCTGGATTGGTTCACACCAATGGTGATGGTCTGGCCGTTATCCAACGTCACGGTCAGTGGGTTGGTGATGTTGGTCACCGCATTACCCGACTTGTCGACCAGCGAAGCGGTGTAAACGATATTGCCGCCTTCACCGACGGTGTTGGTGGCCGTCAGGACCACATCGACCTTGTCGATGGTGTCATTGATGGTCGTTGTCGCACCGTTACCTGCAACCTCCAGCTTCTCGAAGTTGCCGCCGGTAGCGTCGGTGATCTTGACGGTCTGCGTGCTCTTGTCGATGAACACGTCATCGCTTGGCGCAGGAACGGTCACAGTACCGACGGTGTCACCAGCCTTGATGGTAATGCTCGAGCCGTTGTCGAGTTTCAGGGTGACGTCGGTGCCGGCCTTATTGCTCAAGGTCGCGGTGTAAGTGATCTGACCACCTTCGTTAACTGCGCTTGGCGCGGTCAGGGTCACGGTGGTGGTGTCAGCAGTGCCCGGAGTATCGGTAACGGTGGTGTTCACCGGCGTAGTGCCCGGTACCAGGTTCTCGAAGTGTTCGCCGCCGGTGACGCCTTTGATGGCGGTGGTGACGGTTTGATCGCCTTTATAGACGTCGTTTGGAGCGACTACGGAAACAGACCCGCTCGACTGGTTCACACCGATGGTGATGGTTTGGCCGTTATCCAGGGTGACCGTTAACGGGTTGGTGATGTTAGTCACCGCATTACCCGACTTATCGACCAGCGAAGCGGTGTAAACGATGTTGCCGCCCTCACCAACAGTGTTGGTCGCGGTCAGGACCACATCGACCTTGTCGATGGTGTCGTTGATGATCGTTGTCGCGCCGTTGCCTGCAACTTCCAGCTTCTCGAAGTTGCCGCCGGTAGCGTCGGTGATCTTGACGGTCTGGGTGCTCTTATCAATGAACACGTCATCGCTCGGCGCCGGGACGGTCACAGTACCGACGGTATCGCCAGCCTTGATGGTAATAGTCGAACCGTTATCCAATTTCAGCGTGACGTCGGTGCCGGCCTTATTGCTCAAGGTCGCGGTGTAAGTGATCTGACCGCCTTCGTTAACTGCGCTTGGCGCAGTCAGGGTCACGGTGGTGGTATCTGCAGTGCCCGGTGTGTCCGTTACGGTCGTAGTGACTTTATCGGTACCTGGCACCAGATTTTCGAAATGCTCGCCTCCGCTCACAGTTTTGATCGCGGTAGTGATGGTCTGGTCGCCGTTGTAAACATCGTTCGGCGCCACGGTGGTGACGGTGCCGCTGGACTGGTTCACACCAATGGTGATGGTCTGGCCGTTATCCAACGTCACGGTCAGTGGATTGGTGATGTTGGTTACCGGCGCGCCGTTTTTATCCACAAGACTGGCGGTGTAGACGATGTTGCCGCCTTCACCGACGGTGTTGGTGGCCGTCAGGACCACATCGACCTTGTCGATGGTGTCGTTGATGGTTGTTGTCGCGCCGTTACCTGCAACTTCCAGCTTCTCGAAGTTGCCGCCGGTAGCGTCAGTGATCTTGACGGTCTGGGTGCTCTTGTCGATGAACACGTCATCGCTAGGCGCCGGGACGGTCACGGTGCCGACGGTGTCACCAGCCTTGATGGTAATGCTCGAGCCGTTGTCGAGTTTCAGCGTGACGTCGGTGCCCGCTTTGCTGGAAAGCGTGGCGGTATACGTAATCTGACCACCTTCGTTAACTGCGCTTGGCGCAGTCAGGGTCACGGTGGTGGTATCCGCAGTGCCCGGAGTATCGGTGACGGTGGTATTTACCGGCGTAGTGCCCGGCACCAGGTTCTCGAAGTGCTCGCCGCCAGTCACGCTTTTGATGGCGGCAGTGACAGTTTGGTCGCCGTTGTAAACGTCGTTCGGCGCTACAGTGGTGACGCTGCCGCTCGACTGGTTCACACCAATGGTGATGGTCTGGCCGTTATCCAGGGTGACGGTCAGCGGGTTGGTGATGTTGGTCACCGGTGTGCCGTTCTTATCCACAAGACTGGCGGTGTAAATGATGTTGCCGCCTTCACCAACAGTGTTGGTGGCGGTCAGGACCACATCGACCTTGTCGATGGTGTCGTTGATCGTGGTGGTCGCGCCGTTACCTGCAACTTCCAATTTCTCGAAGTTGCCGCCGGTAGCGTCAGTGATCTTGACGGTCTGCGTGCTCTTGTCGATGAACACGTCATCGCTAGGCGCGGGAACGGTCACAGTACCGACGGTATCGCCAGCCTTGATGGTGATGGTCGAGCCGTTATCCAGCTTCAGCGTGACGTCGGTGCCGGCTTTGTTGCTCAAAGTCGCGGTATAGGTGATCTGGCCGCCTTCGTTGACCGCACTTGGCGCGGTCAGGGTCACAGTGGTGGTGTCCGCAGTACCCGGAGTATCGGTAACGGTGGTGTTTACCGGCGTAGTGCCCGGCACCAAGTTCTCGAAGTGCTCGCCGCCGGTGACGCCTTTGATGGCGGTGGTGACGGTCTGGTCGCCTTTGTAGACGTCGTTCGGCGCCACGGTGGTGACGGTGCCGCTCGACTGATTCACACCGATGGTGATGGTATGGCCGTTATCCAGGGTGACGGTCAGCGGGTTGGTGATGTTGGCCACCGCATTACCCGACTTGTCGACCAGCGAAGCGGTGTAAACGATGTTGCCGCCTTCGCCAACAGTGTTGGTGGCGGTCAGGACCACATCGACCTTGTCGATGGTGTCGTTGATAGTCGTTGTCGCGCCGTTACCTGCAACTTCCAGCTTCTCGAAGTTGCCGCCGGTAGCGTCGGTGATCTTGACGGTCTGGGTGCTCTTGTCGATGAACACGTCATCGCTAGGCGCAGGAACGATTACGGTACCGACGGTATCGCCAGCCTTGATAGTGATGGTCGAACCGTTGTCCAGCTTCAGCGTGACGTCGGTGCCGGCTTTGTTGCTCAAGGTCGCGGTGTAGGTGATCTGGCCGCCTTCATTGACCGCACTTGGCGCGGTCAGGGTCACAGTGGTGGTGTCCGCAGTACCCGGTGTGTCCGTTACGGTCGTAGTGACTTTATCGGTACCTGGCACCAGATTTTCGAAATGCTCGCCTCCGCTCACAGTTTTGATCGCGGCAGTGACAGTTTGGTCGCCTTGATAGACGTCGTTTGGAGCGACTACCGAGACAGAACCGCTCGACTGGTTTACACCAATGGTGATGGTCTGGCCGTTATCCAACGTCACGGTCAGTGGGTTGGTAATGTTGGTTACTGCCGCGCCGTTCTTATCTACAAGACTGGCGGTGTAGACGATGTTGCCGCCTTCGCCGACGGTGTTGGTGGCGGTCAGGACCACATCGACCTTGTCGATGGT
>NZ_QODI01000033.1:0-18991 GCF_009935975.1 Pseudomonas sp. Q1
GGTGCCGAGTGGTGGGGCAAAGGCCTTTTGCTTACTTTTGGGCCTTTCCAAAAGTGAGCCGCTGTAAGAGCGGAACCAATATCAGCCGTTACCACTGCAATGGATATGTACTCGGACCACTCCAACATCCCGGTCGGCCCATAGGCCGCCACGGGAGCAAGCTCCCTCGCCACAAGTGCCAACCTGGCACCAGAGTTTTAGATAGGGAAAGAGGCGAGCAACGAGCCTACAACGGCGTCAACACATTCATCACGGTATCCAGCGCCACACGGGTGTCATCCAGCTGCACCAGCGAAGCATGCCGGGCACCGAGCGCGTCTCGGTTCTGGATCGCGGTGAGGATCGCCTTGTGCCGGGGCAGGCTGAGGCCCTGGATATCCGGACGTCGGTTGGTGATATTGATCGACTCGCGCAACGGCAGCGACAGCATGTTGCACATGTAGGCGAGCAAATCGTTGCGCGTGGCGTCGGCGATGGCCCGGTGAAAATCCAGGTCGGCCTGCAGCAATTGTTCGTGAGTCTGCGCGGTCTCCATGCCACGGTAGGCCTCCTCGATCGTGGCGATGTCCTCGACGGTGGCGGTGGTCGCGGCCATCGCGGCGATTTCCGGTTCGAGAATGCGCCGCACACCGGCCAGGGTGTTGAAAAACTCACTATGGGGCGTGGACTGCATCAGCCAGGACAACACGTCCGGGTCGAGCAAGTGCCATTTCACACGCGGCCGCACCACCGCGCCGACCCGCGGCTTGGAATACACCAGGCCCTTGGCGCTGAGTACTCGCGTGGCCTCCCGCAACACCGAGCGGCTGACCTTGTATTCCTCGCAGAGCGTGGCTTCCAGGGGCAGTTTTTCTTCGGGCTTGAAGCGGCCGGAAACGATGTGCATGCCCAAGTCCTGAACGATCTGGGCATGCATGCTCTTGCGCGGTTTGGGCGGCTGGTGATCCATAACGACAGGGATGCTCTGACTTAGATTCGCGGCATCATAGCATCCCAATTAGTGGGAATGACGTGGGACTTCAGCGCCACGGCAACCCACCAGGAAGTCAAAGTCGCAGCCTTGGTCAGCCTGCAGCACATGGTCGATATACAACTGGCGGTAGCCACCGACGATCAGCTTCTGCGCGGGCTTGAGGTCGGCCATGCGCGCTGCCAGCTCCGCGTCGGGGATGTCCAGGTGCAAGCGGCCGTTGGCGCAGTCGAGTTCGATCCAGTCACCTTCCTGCACCGCAGCCAACGGCCCGCCGGCTGCGGCTTCCGGTGCGACGTGCAAGACCACCGTGCCGTAGGCGGTGCCGCTCATGCGTGCGTCGGAGATGCGCACCATATCGGTGACACCCTGGGCCAGCAGCTTGGCCGGCAGGCCCATGTTGCCGACTTCCGCCATGCCTGGGTAACCCTTGGGGCCGCAGTTTTTCATGACCAGGATCGAGTTGGCATCCACGTCCAGCTCCGGGTCGTTGATGCGTGCCTTGTACATGTCGAAGTCCTCGAACACCACCGCGCGGCCTCGGTGTTGCATCAGCTCGGGGCTGGCGGCCGAAGGCTTGAGGACTGCGCCCAATGGCGCCAGGTTGCCACGCAAGACGCAGATACCGCCATCGGCGCGGATCGGATTGTCGAGCGTGCGGATGACCTCGTCCTGGCCGTAGATCGGCGAGTCCTGGGTGTTCTCGCCGAGGGTTTTACCGTTCACGGTCAGGGCATTCGGATGCGGGATCAGCTTGGCTTCACCCAGACGGCGCAGCACGGCGGGCAGGCCGCCGGCGTAATAGAACTCCTCCATCAGAAAACGCCCTGACGGCTGCAGGTCGACGATGGTCGGCATGCCACGGCCAATGCGGGTCCAGTCGTCGAGGTCGAGTTCCACGCCAATGCGCCCGGCGATGGCTTTCAAGTGGATCACGGCGTTGGTCGAACCGCCGATGGCCGCGTTCACACGAATCGCGTTTTCAAAGGCTTCCTTGGTGAGGATCTTCGACAGTTTCAAATCTTCGCGCACCATCTCCACGGCGCGCATGCCGGACATATGCGCCAGCACGTAACGCCGCGCATCCACGGCCGGTATCGCCGCGTTGTGGGGCAGCGACGTGCCTAGCGCCTCGGCCATGCACGCCATGGTCGACGCGGTACCCATGGTGTTGCAGGTGCCCGCCGAACGCGACATGCCGCCCTCGGCCGCGAGGAAATCATCCAGGCTGATGGTACCGGCCTTTACCTGTTCGCTGAGCTGCCAGACCACGGTGCCCGAGCCGATGTCCTGGCCCTTGTGCTTGCCGTTGAGCATCGGCCCACCCGTGACCACGATGGCCGGTACGTCGCAACTGGCCGCTCCCATCAGCAGGGCCGGGGTGGTCTTGTCGCAGCCGGTCAGCAGCACCACGCCGTCGATGGGGTTGCCGCGAATGGCTTCCTCCACATCCATGCTCGCCAGGTTGCGGGTGAGCATGGCGGTCGGGCGCAGGTTCGACTCGCCGTTGGAGAACACCGGGAATTCCACGGGGAAGCCGCCGGCCTCGATCACGCCGCGTTTGACGTGCTCGGCGATCTGGCGGAAGTGCGCGTTGCACGGGGTCAGCTCCGACCAGGTATTGCAGATGCCGATGATCGGCTTGCCATGGAACTGATGGTCGGCGATGCCCTGGTTCTTCATCCAGCTGCGGTACATGAAGCCGTTCTTGTCGGCGGTACCAAACCACTGGGCGGAGCGTAGGCCGGGCTTTTTATCAGACATGATCGATTCTCTTATTGTATGACTATATGTTCTATCTGCGGCTAAACATAAGCGTAAAAACCCTGCTTTGGAAGAGTTGTTTTGCAAATAGTCCTACTATATAGTTTGTCTCAACTGAGGTATGACCCTGGCGGATGTTCGCGAGAGGTGTCCCCCGAGCTTCTATAAAAACAACAATCGGAGATCGACCCATGAGCCAGGAACTGCGGCTTATTCGGCGCATCACGCTGAAATTGATTCCCTTCCTGATCCTGCTGTACCTGATCGCCTACGTGGACCGTTCCGCCGTGGGCTTCGCCAAATTGCACATGGGCGCCGATGTCGGCATCGGCGACGCCGCCTATGGCTTGGGTGCCGGGTTGTTCTTTATTGGCTACTTCCTGTTCGAGATCCCCAGCAACCTGATGCTCGACCGCTTCGGCGCACGACGCTGGTTTGCGCGCATCATGGTGACCTGGGGCGCGATCACGATCGGCATGGCCTTCGTGCAAGGCCCGCACAGCTTCTATGTGATGCGCTTTTTGCTGGGCGCGGCGGAGGCGGGCTTCTTTCCGGGCGTGCTCTACTACATCACCCAGTGGTTTCCGGTGCGCCATCGCGGCAAGATCCTTGGGTTGTTCATCCTGTCCCAACCCATCGCGATGATGATCACCGGCCCGGTCTCCGGTGGCCTGCTGGGCATGGATGGCCTGCTCGGCCTGCACGGCTGGCAGTGGCTGTTCATTGTGATCGGCACGCCGGCGCTGCTGCTGACCTGGCCGGTGCTGCGCTACCTGCCGGACGGTCCCCGGCAGGTCAGCTGGATGAACGACGACGAGAAGGCCTGGTTGACCGGTGAACTCACCAAAGACCTGCAAGCCTACGGCCAGACCCGTCACGGCAACCCACTGCACGCCTTGAAAGACAAGCGCGTGTTGCTGCTGGCGCTGTTCTACCTGCCGGTCACCCTGAGCATCTACGGCCTGGGCCTGTGGCTGCCGACCCTGATCAAACAGTTCGGTGGCACTGACCTGGTCACCGGTTTCATCTCGGCCGTGCCCTATGTGTTCGGCATCATCGGCCTGCTGATCATCCCGCGCAGTTCCGACCGCTTGAACGACCGTTACGGCCATCTCGCGGTGCTTTATGTGTTGGGAGCCATTGGTCTGTTCTGCAGTGCCTGGTTGAGCTTGCCGGTGCTGCAAATGGCGGCGCTGTGCCTGGCGGCGTTCGCGCTGTTTTCCTGCACGGCAGTGTTCTGGACCTTGCCGGGGCGGTTCTTTGCCGGCGCCAGTGCGGCAGCGGGCATTGCCTTGATCAACTCGGTGGGCAACCTCGGTGGCTATATCGGCCCGTTCGTGATCGGTGCACTCAAGGAGTACACCGGCAACCTGGCCTCGGGCTTGTACTTCCTGTCTGGCGTAATGGTGTTCGGGTTGTTGCTGACCGGCGTGGTCTACCGCCTGCTGGAACTCAAGCATGTACTGCCCGCCGACCAATTCGCCGCCAGTGCCCGTGGCGCCACCCGTACTTAATGGAGGAGAAGCTTCATGCGTTTAGTTCAGTTTGAGTTGCACAACGGTGAGCGCCGCGTCGGCGTAGTGGACGGCCATCAACTGCGCGAAGTGCGGACGGCCCGCAGCGTGCGAGAACTGGCGCTGGCCGCCATCGAGGCGGGCGTCAAGTTGCAGCAGCAGGTGGAGAGCCTCGGCCTGGGCGCCAGCCACGACTACGCGGCCTTGCTGGCCGGGCAGCAGATCCTGCCCCCGCTGGACCATCCGGACCCGGCCCATATGCTTATCAGCGGCACCGGCCTGACCCACCTGGGCAGCGCCGCCGCACGCGACAAAATGCACCAGGCCGGTGACGACAGCGCACTGACCGACACCATGCGCATCTTCAAGTGGGGCGTGGAGGGCGGTAAACCCGTCTCCGGCCAGGCCGGTGTGCAACCGGAATGGTTCTACAAGGGCGATGGCAGCATCGTCGTGCGTCCGGGCCAGGCCTTCGCGGTGCCGCCATTTGCCGAAGACGCCGGTGAAGAACCGGAAATCGGCGGCCTCTATGTGATCGGCCCGGACAGCCGGCCGTATCGCCTGGGCTTCGCGGTGGGCAACGAGTTCTCCGACCACGTGATGGAGCGCAAGAACTACCTGTACCTGGCCCATTCCAAACTGCGCAGTTGCAGCTATGGCCCGGAGTTGCGAGTCGGTGAGTTGCCCCAGCACCTGGCCGGCACCAGCCGCATCCTGCGCAATGGCGAGGTGATCTGGCAGAACGAGTTCCTCAGCGGCGAGGCCAATATGTGCCACAGCCTGGAAAACCTCGAGTACCACCACTTCAAATACCGGCAGTTCCTCAAGCCTGGCGATGTGCACATCCATTTCTTCGGCACCGCCACGCTGTCATTTGCCGACGGTATACGTACCCAACCGGGCGATGTCTTCGAGATCAGCCAGGCCGAGTTCGGCGCACCGCTGGTCAATAGCGTCGGCAGCGTTGACGCGGCATTCGAACCCGGCCAAGTAGTGCCCCTTTAAGGAGATCGACATGACCCAGTTCCTTGGCCACAACTACATCGGCGGCCAACGCAGCGGCAACGGCAGCGTCAAGCTGCAAAGCATCGACGCCACCACCGGCGAAGCCTTGCCGCAGGATTTCTACCAGGCCACTGCGCAGGAAGTCGACGCCGCCGCCCAGGCCGCAGCGCAAGCTTATCCGGCCTACCGTGCCTTGAGTGCCGCACGTCGTGCACAGTTCCTGGACGCCATTGCCGATGAGCTGGACGCGCTGAGCGACAACTTCGTTGAGCTGGTGTGCCGCGAAACCGCATTGCCCGCCGCCCGTATCAAGGGTGAGCGCGCACGTACCAGCGGCCAGATGCGTCTGTTCGCCAGCGTGCTGCGCCGTGGTGATTTCTACGGTGCGCGCATCGACAAGGCCTTGCCGGATCGCCAGCCATTGCCACGTCCGGACCTGCGCCAATACCGCATCGGCCTGGGCCCGGTCGCGGTGTTCGGTGCAAGCAACTTTCCGCTGGCGTTTTCCACGGCCGGCGGTGACACCGCCGCCGCGCTGGCGGCCGGTTGCCCGGTGGTCTTCAAGGCGCACAGCGGGCACATGGCCACGGCTGAACAGGTGGCCAACGCAATTATTCGTGCGGCCGAGGCCACCGAAATGCCGGCGGGCGTGTTCAATATGATCTTTGGCGGTGGCGTCGGTGAGGCGCTGGTCAAGCACCCCGCGATCCAGGCGGTGGGTTTTACCGGCTCGCTCAAAGGCGGGCGTGCCCTGTGCGATATGGCGGCGGCACGCCCGCAGCCGATCCCGGTGTTCGCCGAAATGTCGAGCATCAACCCGGTGATCGTGTTGCCCGAGGCCCTGCAAGCGCGTGCCGACACCATCGCCCGCGACCTGACCGCCTCGGTGGTGCAAGGCTGCGGCCAGTTCTGCACCAACCCTGGCCTGGTGATCGGTATCGCTTCGCCGGCGTTCACCGCGTTCACCCGGCAGGTGGCGCAGTTGATCGGTGAGCAACCGGCGCAGACCATGCTCAACTCCGGCACGCTTGGCAGCTACGGCAAAGGCTTGCAAAAGTTGCTGGCGCATCCGGGTATTCAACACCTGGCGGGGAATGCCCAAACCGGCAACCAGGCGCAGCCGCAGTTGTTCAAGGCCGATGCCCGCTTGCTGATCGACGGCGATGAAGTGCTGCAGGAAGAAGTGTTCGGCCCCACCACGGTGTTTGTCGAAGTGGCTGACCCGGCCCAACTAGACGCCGCCTTGCACGGCCTGCAGGGTCAGCTCACGGCGACGATCATTGGCGAGCCGGCCGACCTGCAACAGTTCGCTGCGCTCACGCCGCTGCTGGAGCAGAAGGTCGGGCGCATCCTGCTCAACGGCTACCCGACCGGCGTGGAAGTATGCGATTCGATGGTGCATGGCGGCCCGTACCCGGCGACCTCGGATGCGCGTGGCACCTCGGTCGGCACCCTGGCCATCGACCGTTTCCTGCGCCCGGTGTGCTTCCAGAATTACCCTGATAGCCTGCTGCCCGACGCGTTGAAAAACGCCAACCCATTGCGTATCCAGCGCCTGGTGAATGGCACGCCATCGCGCGATTCGCTGTAAGGCACCCGGAGGTTCCATGTCGTGTCATGCGGTCACTGCACACCGTGCACAATTGGGCGAAGGCCCGTTCTGGGACGTGCCGACCCAGGCGTTGTATTGGGTCAATATTGCCGGCAAACAGGCACTGCGCCTGATGAACGGGCAGTTGCAGATCTGGCAGCTGCCCGAGCACGTCTCGGCGTTTATCCCGTGTGCCCGTGGCGACGCGCTGGTGACGTTGAGCAGTGGCGTGTATCGCCTCGACCTGAGCACCGAAGCCTTGACGCTGCTCTGTGTGGCCGACACGCAGCCGGGCAACCGTGGCAATGAAGCGCGCTGCGATGCCCAGGGCCGCCTGTGGCTGGGCACCATGCAGAATAATATCGGCGAACACGGTGAAGACCTGCCGATTACCCGGCGTTCCGGCGGGCTGTTCCGTATCGACGCCGATGCACAGGTCACGCCGTTGCTGCGGGGCCTGGGCATTCCCAACACGTTGCTGTGGAACGAGGAGGGCACCCAGGTGCATTTTGGCGACAGCCTGGACGGTACGCTTTACCAGTATTCGATCCAGCCCGACGGTCAGTTGGCAGCGCCACAGGTCTGGTTCGGTCCGCACAGCCGCGGCGGCCCGGACGGCTCGGCGATGGACGCCGAAGGCTACCTCTGGAACGCACGCTGGGACGGCAGTTGCCTGCTGCGCCTGACGCCCACGGGGGAGGTGGACCGCATCATCGAGTTACCCGTCAGCCGGCCTACCAGTTGTGTCTTCGGTGGGCCGAACCTGACCACCCTGTATATCACCAGTGCCGCCAGCCCCTTGGATCATCCCCTGGATGGTGCGCTGCTGGCCATCGAGGTCGACGTGCCAGGCACACCCTGTCACCGCTTTGCCGGTTAAACAACCAGACTTGAAAACAACAATAAGGAGTCACCCGTATGAATCTTCGTCGTGGTATCCGTTCCCTGTGCTGCACCGCGGTGGTGGTCTCGGCCCTGAGCCTGAGTGGCCTGCTGCTGGCCGCTGAAGAAGTGAAGATTGGTTTTCTGGTCAAGCAGGCCGAAGAACCGTGGTTCCAGACCGAATGGGCGTTTGCCGAAAAAGCCGGCAAGGAGCATGGGTTCACGGTGATCAAGATCGCCGTGCCGGACGGCGAGAAAACCCTCTCGGCCATCGACAGCCTGGCCGCCAACGGCGCCAAGGGCTTTGTGATCTGCCCGCCGGATGTCTCCCTCGGCCCGGCGATTGTCGCCAAGGCCAAGGCCAACGGCTTGAAAGTGATTGCGGTGGATGATCGCTTTGTCGATGCCAAGGGCAACTTCATGGAAGACGTGCCTTACCTGGGCATGGCGGCCTTCGAAGTAGGCCAGAAGCAGGGCGCCGCGATGGCCGCCGAAGCGAAAAAACGTGGCTGGGACTGGAAAGACACCTATGCGGTGATCAATACCTTCAACGAGCTCGACACCGGTAAAAAACGTACCGATGGTTCGATCAAATCCCTGGAAGAAGCCGGCATTCCCAAGGACCACATCCTCACTGCCGCGCTCAAGACGCTCGACGTTCCCGGCAGCATGGACGCCACCAACTCGGCCCTGGTCAAGCTGCCCAGCGGCGCGAAGAACCTGATCATCGGGGGCATGAACGACAACACCGTGCTCGGCGGCGTGCGCGCCACCGAAAGCGCAGGGTTTGCCGCCGCCAACGTGATCGGTATCGGCATCAACGGCACCGACGCCATCGGCGAATTGAAGAAGGCCAACAGCGGCTTCTTCGGTTCCATGCTGCCCAGCCCGCACATCGAGGGTTACAACACCGCGCTGATGATGTACGAGTGGGTCACCAAAGGTACCGAGCCGCCTAAGTACACCGCCATGGACGAAGTGACGCTGATCACCCGTGCGAACTTCAAGGAAGAACTGACCAAGATCGGGCTGTGGAAATGATGGCTGCGGCCCTGCGGTTTGACGGTATCGGCAAGACCTTTCCCGGGGTCAAGGCGCTGGACGGCATCTGCTTCACCGCCCACCCGGGGCAGGTGCACGCCTTGATGGGCGAGAATGGCGCGGGCAAGTCGACGCTGTTGAAGATCCTTGGCGGTGCCTACATCCCCAGCAGCGGCACGGTGCAGATCGGCGAGCAGACCATGGCCTTCAAATGCGCCGCCGACAGCATTGCCAGCGGTGTCGCGGTGATCCACCAGGAGTTGCACCTGGTGCCGGAAATGAGCGTGGCCGAGAACCTGTTCCTGGGGCACTTGCCGACGCGCTTTGGCGTGGTCAATCGAGGCCAGCTGCGCAAGCAGGCGCTGGCGTGCCTCAAGGGCCTGGCCGATGAAATCGACCCGGACGAAAAGCTGGGACGCCTGTCGCTGGGCCAGCGCCAACTGGTGGAAATTGCCAAGGCACTGTCCCGTGGCGCCCATGTCATTGCCTTCGACGAGCCGACCAGCAGCCTGTCGGCGCGGGAGATCGACCGCTTGATGGCGATCATTGCGCGCTTGCGCGATGAGGGAAAAGTGGTGCTGTACGTGTCCCATCGCATGGAAGAGGTGTTCCGTATTTGCGACGCGGTGACCGTGTTCAAGGACGGCCGCTTCGTGCGCACCTTCAACGACATGCGTGCGCTGACCCACGACCAGTTGGTGACCTGCATGGTCGGGCGCGATATCCAGGATATCTACGACTACCGTGCGCGCGAACAGGGCGCGGTGGCGCTCAAGGTCGACGGCCTGCTTGGCCCGGGCTTGCGCGAGCCGATCAGTTTTGAGGTGCGCAAAGGCGAGATTCTTGGGTTGTTCGGGCTGGTCGGGGCCGGGCGCACCGAGCTGTTGCGCCTGCTCAGCGGCCTGGAACGTGCCAGCGCCGGCACGCTGGAACTCTGTGGTAAGCCATTGCCGCTGCGCTCGCCTCGCGACGCGATTGCCGCCGGGGTGTTGCTGTGCCCGGAGGATCGCAAGAAGGAAGGCATCATCCCGCTGTCCAGCGTGGCCGAGAACATCAACATCAGTGCCCGGGGGGC
The DNA here is from genome assembly GCF_009935975.1 of Pseudomonas sp. Q1. Lineage (NCBI taxonomy): Bacteria > Pseudomonadati > Pseudomonadota > Gammaproteobacteria > Pseudomonadales > Pseudomonadaceae > Pseudomonas > Pseudomonas sp. Q1. The sequence goes on from NZ_QODI01000033.1 coordinate 9,843, forward strand.
GCATTCGAGGTTTGGCTGGTTACTGCGTGAGAGGTGGGAAAAAGGCAACGCCGATCAACAGATCAAGGCGATGAAGGTCAAGACGCCGAATGCCGAGCAGAAAATCCTGTACCTCTCCGGCGGCAACCAGCAGAAGGCCATTCTCGGCCGCTGGCTGTCGATGCCGATGAAAGTGCTGCTGCTGGATGAGCCCACGCGCGGTATCGATATCGGCGCCAAGGCCGAGATTTACCAGATCATCCATAACCTTGCGGCCCAGGGCATCGCGGTGATTGTGGTGTCCAGCGACTTGATGGAAGTGATGGGCATCAGCGACCGCATCCTGGTGCTGTGCGAAGGCGCCATGCGCGGCGAACAAATCCGCGAGCACGCGACTGAATCCAACCTGCTGCAGCTGGCCCTGCCGCGCGGCCTGGCGAACTGAGAGAACACCATGACCACTCAAAACAACGCGTTGCCAACGGCACGCAAACCCTTGGATATCCGTGCACTGCTCGACAACTGGGCGATGCTGCTGGCGGCGGTGGGCATCTTTGTGCTGTGCGCCTTGCTGGTCGATAACTTCCTCTCGCCGCTGAACATGCGCGGGTTGGGCCTGGCAATTTCCACCGTGGGCATCGCCGCGTGCACCATGCTGTTCTGCCTAGCGTCGGGGCACTTCGACCTGTCGGTGGGCTCGGTGATCGCCTGCGCCGGGGTGGTGGCGGCCATCGTCATGCGCGATACCGACAGCGTGATGCTGGGCATCGGGGCGGCGCTGGTGATGGGCCTGGTCGTCGGGCTGATCAACGGGATCGTGATCGCCAAGCTGCGGGTCAACGCGTTGATCACCACGTTGGCGACCATGCAGATCGTGCGGGGCCTGGCTTATATCTTTGCCGACGGCAAGGCGGTGGGCGTATCCCAGGATCAATTCTTTGTGTTCGGTAACGGCCAGTTGTTCGGCGTGCCGGTACCGATCCTGATCACCATCCTGTGCTTCCTGTTCTTCGGCTGGCTGCTCAACTACACCACCTATGGGCGCAACACCATGGCCATCGGCGGCAATCCGGAAGCGGCGTTGCTGGCGGGGGTGAACGTTGATCGCACCAAGATCTTGATCTTCGCCGTACACGGCGTGATTGGCGCCCTGGCCGGGGTGATCCTGGCCTCGCGCATGACCTCCGGCCAACCGATGATCGGCCAGGGGTTCGAACTGACGGTGATCTCGGCGTGTGTGCTGGGCGGGGTGTCGTTGAGCGGTGGTATCGGCATGATCCGGCATGTGATTGCCGGGGTGTTGATTCTGGCGATCATTGAGAATGCGATGAACCTGAAAAACATCGACACGTTTTATCAATATGTGATCCGAGGGTCCATCCTGCTGCTGGCCGTGGTCATCGACCGCATGAAACAACGCTGATCCAAGCCATGTGAAGAGCAAGTGTGGGAGGGGCGGTGCGACGATTCGACTTGCTCCCGATAGCAGTGGTGCAGCACCGGATGTAACAACTGACCCACCGTCATCGGGAGCAAGCCCCCTCCCACAGTTTTAGTCAGTGGTGAGTTTGAAGACGGTGTGATCCTCGGTGCTGTTGGCCAGCGCTGATCCAAGCCATGTGAGGAGCAAATGTGGGAGGAGCAAGCCCCTCCCACAGTTTTAGTCGGTAGTGAATTTGAAGACGGTGTTCTGGGTGTAGGTCTGCCCAGGGTTCAGGCGGGTCGAGGCAAACTTCGGTTGATTGGGCGCGTCCGGGAAGTGTTGGGTTTCCAGGGTGAACCCGCCCCAGTGCAGGTACGGCTTGCCGCCTTTACCCTTCACTGTGCCGTCGAGGAAGTTGCTGGTATAGAACTGCACTCCAGGCTCCGTGGTGTAGAGCTGCAACCGCCGCCCGGACTCAGGGTCATGCACCTCGGCCGCCAGTTGCTTCACATCACCTTTGCTATCCAGTGCCCAGTTGAAGTCGAACCCGCCTTGTTTCGGCTCGGCGAATTTCAGTTGCGGGTGATCATCCTTGATGTGTTGGCCGATGGCGGTGGGTTTGAGGAAGTCCATCGGCGTGCCCTGGACGGGCGCAAGTTCGCCGGTAGGAATCAAGGTGGCATTCACCGGGGTGTAGTGGCTGGCATGCAAGGTCGCGACTTGCTTGAGGATGTCGCCGTTACCCGCGCCGGCGAGGTTGAAGTAACTGTGGTTGGTCAGGTTGAGCACGGTGGGTTTGTCGGTGCTGGCCTTGTAGTCGATGTGCAGTTCGTTGTTATCGTTGAGGCTGTAGGTGACCTCGGTTTTCAGGTTGCCCGGGAAGCCCATCTCGCCGTCCTTGGACAGGTAGGTGAGGGTGACGCCGACCGAATCCTTGCCGTTGACCGGCTTGGCTTGCCACACCTGCTTGTCGAAACCCTGGGCGCCGCCATGCAGCGCATTGGGGCCGTCGTTGAGCGGCACCTGGTAGCGTTTGCCATCGAGTTCAAAGGCACCGCCGGCGAGCCGATTGCCGAAGCGTCCGATGGTCGCGCCGAAAAACGCCGTGCCGGCCTGGTAACCCTGCACATCATCGAAGCCGAGCACCACGTCGTCGACCTTGCCGTGTTTGTCCGGCACCTTCAGCGACTGCAACACGCCGCCGTAGGTAATCACCGTGGCTTGCATGCCATGGCTGTTGCGCAGGATGTACTGTTCGACGGGCGTGCCGTCGTTGGTTTTACCGAACGGTTTGTGCTCGCTGCTGAGCCCTGCTGCCTGGGCGCCGCCGCTGGCAATCAGCAGGGACATGGCGAGACCCGAAAGCAGGTATCGAGGGTGCTTCATGATCGAACTTCCTCTTGTTGTTTTGAGTGGAATAGTTCTACTAATGTGCGATATTTGTCGCTGTGACAGCGAATTTATAGCCTTTAAAGCCGGTTTCGTAAAATAAAATAAGACTAATTGATCGAGGCAACCGTTATATGAGTACTGCACAGGCTGTTTATCCCGACCTTGAAGGCAAGACCGTACTGATCTCCGGAGGCGCGTCAGGCATCGGCGAATTCATGGTGCGTGCCTTCGCCGCCCAAGGCGCCAAGGTGGCCTTTGTGGACCGCGCGCAAAGCCAGGGCGAGCGCCTGGCGGCACTGCTGAACTCAAACGGGCACAGGGTAGAGTTCGTGTGCTGCGACATCACCGATGAAATCGCCTATAAGGCCGCCATCGGGCGTTTCGAGCATTCCCTGGGGCCGATCAGCGTACTGATCAACAATGCAGCCAATGACGTGCGCCACACGTTGGACGAGGTGGATTCGCAAACCTTCGACAAGCTGATCTCGGTCAACCTCAAGCACGCCTTTTTTGCCGCCAAGGCCGTGGTGCCGATGATGAAAAGCGCCGGCGGCGGCTCGATCATCAACCTGGGCTCGGTCGGTTGGATGATGGCGTCCGCCGGCTACCCCGTATACGCCGCCAGCAAGGCCGCCGCCCATGGCATGACCCGCGCATTGGCGCGGGAGCTGGGGCCAAGCCGTATCCGCGTCAATACACTGGTGCCCGGCTGGGTGATGACCGAAAAACAGTTGGCGATGTGGGTAGATGATGCGGCCCGCGAGTTGATCAGCCGCAGCCAGTGCTTGCCGGGGTCTGTCGAGCCTCAGCATATTGCCGATATGGCGCTTTTTCTGGCGTCTGATGTGTCCGCGATGTGCTCCGCGCAGAACTTTATCGTGGATGGCGGCTGGGTTTAGGTGTGATTTGGCCAGCCGTAGCCCGGCTGGCCAATGCTCTCGAGACGAGGTACGGTTTTTAACAACTCTTTACTTTTAGCGTCTGGATTACCCAAAAAACAAAGTGCTAATTTGCGCGTTTTCTGGGGGCGATGGAACGGTGTGGACAAACTAAGGGAAGTGGCCTTAAAAAAGCCGTGCTCATTTATCTTCATCATGGCTTTTGTGGTCTTGGCGGTATTGCAGTACAAGCCTGCGGTACTCAACTACACCACGCGCTTTGTCGATTTTGCCGAATATATGCTGCAGTACGGCGTCACCCTGTTTCCCATTGCGGATGATCTGCAGCCCTATCCTGACTATACGGTCTTCAATACATTACTTGTCTATCTGGTCTCCCTGCCATTTGGGCGCATCTCGATTCTTTCGATGGGCGTTCCCTTTTGTATAGCCGCCGCCTTGATGCTGGTGTTCATTTACAAGCTGGGAGCACTGCATGAAAAGAAATGGGGCGCATACGGTGTCGTCTTTGCGCTGTTCACCTGGTCTTTCCTGGACGGGGTGAATTCCTTGGCGCTGGATGTCTACCCGGCACTGTTTACGGTGATGTGTTTTTACCTGGCTTATACGGGAGAGATGTACAAGCAACGTTTGCGCTTGCTGCTGGTTCTCGCGGTTCTTGCGCTGGGCTTTGCGTTTCGTGGCCCGATTGGCCTGATTGGTCCGGCCAGTGTGGTCGCCTCTTACTATCTGCTGAGCCGACAGTGGCGCATGCTGGTGGTGTTTTCCTTGCTGGCTGGCGTGGTGCTGGCCTTGGGGGTTGCCATACTCGCGTGGGCGGCCTATTTACAAGGCGGCGAGGCTTTCCTGCATGAGGTGCTGGTCATGCAGGGACTGGGACGCTTTGGCAGTGATCACGCTCCCCGTTACTACTTCTATTTTTCGGCGGGCCTGTTGACCTATGGCGTCACCGCTTTAATTGCTGTGGGCGTCATTATCAAGAAGGGCAAGCAGTTTTTTGCCGATACACCTCACCCGTCGACAGACATGCTGTTGTATCTCACCGGCTGGTTCTTGGTGGTGCTCGTGCTGTTCACGATCCCCAGTTCGAAGAAGGCGCGTTATATACTGTCGATCACACCCGCTATTTCATTGTTGGCCGCTTATATTTTTGTAGAACGTAGCCAGCTATTTGCAAGGACGCGGCAAAAGTTGTTGAAGTTTTGCTTGAACTTGCCGGTGATCGGGCTGGGCATGCTATTGCTGGCTTGGGTTCATGGTTTATATGCCCACACGCCCCTTCATCCCAATTATCTTGGTGCGTCCGTTGGCTTGATTGCTCTCGCTGCACTTCGGCCCTGGATGGAGTCGCGCCTGCGCACCTACCCACATCGCGAGTTCGTGGTTTTCTGCTTTGGTGCCGCCGCCTTTCTCCTGCTGGATTTGTTTTTCTTTAATTCCATTACTTACCATTTGGAGTTGGCCAATGAGCCGACTCCCAAATTCCTGCCTTATTGGTTTTGGTAAGGCATGCCGTCAGCGGTGCATGAGGCTATCCGCAGGGCCGGCCCTGTGCCTGGAGCGCTTGAAGGCTCCCGCTGCGGCAATGTTGAGTAACCGGCGAAAATTCGGGCATTGCGCGTGGCTGGGTGCAGAGCATGCGGCGGCATGCCGCAAGCCCTTGCTCATGGCCTGCAGTTGCTTGACCGTCGCATCAAGCTCATCGGCCTTGGCCAACAGCACCGCTCTGTCCACGGTCACCTGACCACTGGCGGGCAGCATGGCCTGTATCTCGTCCAGTGAGAGGCCTCCCGCTTGCCCGAGTGCAATCACCGCCAATTGCTCGACCACTGCTGCGGCAAACTGGCGGCGAGCGCCGGGTGGGCTTATTGCCGTGATCAAGCCTTTCTTCTCATAGAAACGCAAGGTGTGGGCAGGAATGCCCGTGCGCTTGACGACCTCAGTGATATCCATTGATAGACCATTGACTTGAAGTTGACTTCAACTTCTATGATGCCTGCGCATGTTTAATCGGTCCATGGACAAGAGGTGAATATGGCATCGCTGGAGATGGCTGCACAGGTTGTTTTGTTGGGCGCCGGGGCTACGGTGGTGATGGATGTGTGGATGTTGATCCTGAAAGCCCTTGGCGTTCCAACGCTGAATTTCGCGCTGGTTGGACGCTGGGTCGGGCATGCCTGCCGAGGGCAGTTCGCTCATCGCAGCATTGGGCAAGCGATGCCCGTGCGAGGTGAAGTCGCTCTGGGCTGGATTGCGCACTACGTCACAGGCGTTGTGTTTGCCGTGTTGCTGGTGTGGATTCAAGGTGTTGACTGGCTGCAGCAACCCACCTTCCTGCCGGCATTCGCGTGGGGCGTGGTCACAGTGGCTGTACCACTGTGTGTGATACAGCCCGCCATGGGGGCGGGATTCGCATCCTCCAGGACGCCGACGCCGGGCAAGAACCGCTTGCGCAGTTTGATCAGCCATGCCGTGTTCGGCGTGGGCCTCTACCTGGCCGGGGTCGCGATTAGCTGGGCCTAGAGGGGCACCCAATGCAATCGCGGCCAATGCCGTAGCGTCGCCCCTGTGGCTTTTTTCAGCCCTGGGGCTGCACAAAGTCTTCCTCGAAGTGCTCGTGTTCACCTCGTGTATCACCCTGGCGACGCAGCACTTCCATCTGGCGCAGTTCCACGCGGCGGATCTTGCCGGAAATGGTCTTGGGCAGCTCGCTGACGAACTCGATACGCCGCACCCGCTTGTAGGGTGCCAATTGTTCACGGGCGAAAGCCAGGATGTGGCGGGCCAACTCGGCGTCGCCGACGCTGTCATGGGCCAGGATCAGGAATGCCTTGGGCACGGCCAGGCGCAACGGGTCGGGGCTCGGCACCACGGCCACTTCCATCACGGCCGGGTGTTCGATCAGTGCGCTCTCCAGCTCGAAAGGGCTGATGCGATAGTCGGAGGCTTTGAACACATCGTCGGCGCGCCCCACGAACGTGATGTAACCGTCGGTGTCGATCTGTGCGGTGTCGCCGGTGCGGTAGTAGCCGTCGCGCATCACTTCTGCGGTTTTTTCCGGGCTGTCTTCGTAGCCGAGCATCAAGCCGAGCGGGCGTACCGCCAGGGGCAAGGCGACTTCTCCCTCGGTGCCGGGCCGGCCGTCGGGATCGAGCAGCGCCACTTGGTAACCCGGTAATGGGCGGCCCATGGAGCCTGGCTTGAGCACCTGGCCGGGTGTGTTGCCGACCAGGGCGGTGGTTTCCGACTGGCCAAAACCGTCGCGCAGCGGCAACCCCCAGGCCAGCTGGATCTGCTCGATGATTTCCGGATTCAGCGGCTCACCGGCGCCCACCAGTTCACGCAGGTTCAGGCGTGGCTTGTAGGAGGCCAGGTCTTCCTGGATCAGCATGCGCCACACCGTGGGCGGTGCGCACAGGCTGGTCACGCCGTAGCGTTCCAGTGCGCCGAGCAGGGCCGGTGCGCTGAACCGCGCCACGTTATGAATAAAGATGCAGGCACCGGCATTCCAGGGGGCGAAGAGGCAGCTCCAGGCATGCTTGGCCCAGCCCGGCGAGGAAATATTCAGGTGCAGGTCGCCCGGCTGCAGGCCGATCCAGTACATAGTCGACAGGTGGCCCACCGGATAGCTCTGGTGACTGTGCAACACCATTTTGGGTTTCGAGGTGGTGCCGGAGGTGAAGTACAGCAGCATCGGATCGATGGCCTGGGTGCTGCCGTCGGCTTGGAACGCTTCGGGATATTCGAAGGCGGCACTGTGGGCGACCCAACCGGAGGGTGGCGAGCCGACACAGATACGATTACAGCCGTCAGCCAGGCCGGTGAACTTGCTGATATGTGCCTGGCCGACCACCAGATGGCGTACTTGCCCGCGCTCGATACGGTCGCGCAGGTCATCGGGGTTCAACAGCGCCGTGGCGGGGATGACCACGGCGCCGAGCTTGAAGGCGGCGAGCATGGTTTCCCACAGCGCCACATCATTGCCGAGCATCAACAGGATGCGCTCACCACGCCGCACCCCGAGGGCACGCAGGTGGTTGGCGACCTGGTTGGAGCGTGCCGACAGTTGCTGGAAGCTGTAGCGCTGCTCACTGCCGTCTTCTTCGACGATCCACAGTGCATCGGCCGAATTGCCCTCAGCCATGGCATCGAAGTAATCCAAGGCCCAGTTGAATGCGTCCAGCTGCGGCCAGCGGAAATCGCGGACGGCGGTGGCGTAGTCAGTGCGGTGAGCGAGGAGAAAATCCCGAGCGGCCAGGAAGGGCTGGGTCATGGTGGCTGTCCTTAATTATTGTTGTGGGACTGGCCCCCGGCGCGACCGGGTGGCTGAGCCGAGTATAGGCACGCATAAATCAGAGCAGAACGCTCAAAAACACCACTGCGTTGTGCAAAAAAGTCATGGGGGGCGGCAACATCGAGGTGTGATTGACGGTTAATACATAAAAGTCCAGTATGGAATTATAAGTACAAAAAGTAGCGTCACCTCGTTCTTCACGCTTGCCAAACCAACAACAATTTGCGAGAACACGACCATGAAGAAACGCGCGCTCATCACAGCCTTGACCTTGGGCTTGATCGCCTCCAGCCATCTGCTGGCCGCCGAGAGAACCCTGCGCATCGGCATTGAAGCGGCCTATCCACCGTTCGCTTCCAAGACCCAGGAAGGCAAGATCGTCGGGTTCGACTACGACATCGGCAACGCGTTATGCGCGCAGATGCAAGCCAAGTGCGTGTGGGTAGAGGGTGAGTTCGACGGGCTGATTCCTTCCCTCAAGGTGAAGAAAATCGACATGGCCTTGTCGTCCATGACCATCAACGAAGACCGCAGGAAGTCGGTGGATTTCACCCACAAGTATTACTTCACCGGCTCGCGGCTGGTGATGAAGGAGGGGGCGGTGGTGGACGATCAGTACGCCAGCCTCAAGGGCAAGACCGTCGGTGTGCAACGCGCCACGACCACCGACCGCTATGCCACCGAGGTGTTTGAACCCCAAGGGATCAACGTCAAGCGCTACAGCAACAATGAAGAGATCTACATGGACCTGGCCGCAGGCCGCCTGGATGCGATTTTCGCCGACACCATCCCCCTCAGCGACTTCCTGTCGATGCCGCGTGGCAAGGGCTATGCCTTTGTCGGCCCGGAGCTAAAGGACCCCAAGTACGTGGGCGAGGGCGCCGGTATTGCGGTGCGCAAGGGCAACACGGCGTTGGTCAGTGAGCTGAACGCCGCGATTGACGGCATCCGCGCGAGCGGCGAGTACCAGAAGATTTCCCAGCAGTACTTCAAGTCCGACATCTACGGCGATTGATAACCCTAGTCCCAACTGCGGGCTTGTCCTAATGTCTGTCAGCTAAGCGATAGAGCAGACGATGGATAACCTGTGGGAGGGGGCTTGCTCCCGATAGCGGTGTGTCAGTCACGGTTTCTGAACCTGACACACCGCTATCGGGAGCAA
>NZ_QODI01000034.1:0-18262 GCF_009935975.1 Pseudomonas sp. Q1
TATTTCCGGTTGTCTGCTCGCGAGGTGGCCGAGATGGACCCTCAGCAACGGCTGACGCTGGAAGTGGCCCACGAAGCACTGTTCGACGCCAATATCAATCCCCAAGCCTTGAACGATCGCCGTGTCGGGGTGTTCGTCGGTGCGGGCATGGCCGAGTACCTGGCCATGGGCTTTGCCGATCCCAACACCATGACACCTCACACGATGTCGGGTGTTTCCTTGGGCATGATTGCCAACCGCCTGTCATACCTGCTCAATCTCGAAGGCCCCAGCCTTACAGTAGATACGGCTTGTTCTTCCTCGCTGACAGCACTTTATATCGCCTGCCAGGCGCTCAATTCCGGTGACTGCGACCTTGCGCTGGTTGCCGGCGTCAATGCCCTGCTCGGGCCGTCGCCATTTGTGGGTCTGTCCCAAGCCCATATGCTGTCGCCGCGTGGTACATCGTTACCATTCGATGCAGACGCCGACGGCTTCGTGCGCGGAGAGGGTTGTGGCGTTATCGTGCTGGGCCGCAGCGACCACCCTTTTCAGGACTTGCGCCGCGTCTATGCTGAAATCATTGGCTGCGAAGCCAACGAGGACGGCAAGACCGCCAGCTTGACCATTCCGTCGGCCGCCCGCCAAACCTCGCTGATGCGACACGCCCTGAAGCGTGCGCGGATTGCCCCTGAACAAGTGGTGTATGTCGAAGCGCATGGGACCGGCACGCCGGTGGGCGATCCCATCGAGGCATCCTCTATTTCCGAAGTGATGGTGGGCAACCGTCGTGCCGCACTTCCCATCGGTTCCGCGAAGGGCCATACCGGTCACCTGGAGACAGGGGCAGGCATCGTGGGTCTGGTGAAAGCCGCGCTATGCCTTCACCATCGCCAGCTTGTCCCTACCGCGGGGCATAATCGCCTGACACCCAAGATCGATGCCGAAGCACTCCGTCTGCGCGTGACGACTGAAGTCGAATCGTTGCCACTCACCGAAACCGGCGACGACCCGGTCATTGGTGTCAGCTCCTACGGTTTCGGCGGCGCAAATGCCTTTGCCTTGCTCAAACCCACCAGCCACCAACCTGAAGCTGGCGGCCAACAGCCCGCTGTGGCGCGGGTGTTGGCAATCAGTTCACACCGCCCAGAAAGCCTAGCCGATCTCGAGGCCGCGCTCACCAGGATACCCTCCCAGGATCGTCCCGACGCCGTGGCTTGGGCAGGCATCGCCTTGCCCGCGCTACGCCATCGACGTGTGCGTCTCGCCGCCGACGGAGACGTCTTTGGTCCTCGCTCGGTTGTGCGCGACGGCGAAGTCAAGGGCGAAACACCGCGACTGATTTTTGCCTACGGAGGCCAAGGGAGCCAGCACCCATCGATGGGCAAGCCCCTCTATGAGCAATTCCCAGCCTTCCGGCAAGCCGTCGATGAAGCGGACCGTCTCTATACGCAAAACGCCGGCTATTCCGTCGTGGAAAACTACGGATTCTGCCGTCGTGAAATGGACGAGTCCGAACTGCTAGAAGTACTCGTCGCACTCCCCTGCATCATCATGATGCAAGTCGGATTGACTGCACTGTTGAAAGCATCAGGCGTAGTGCCTGCCGCGGTGATGGGTCATTCGACCGGCGAAATGACCGGCGCCTGGGCGTGTGGCGCAATCAACCTCGACACCCTGATGTTCCTGACCCATGAGCGCGCGAGCGCTCAAGACAAAATGCAAGCCGGCGCGATGGCGGCATGGTCAGCGGATGAAGAGCAAACCGCGACGATGCTGCAACGGTTTGGCGCTGACGATCAGGTCGTCATTGCTGCACGCAACGGTGAAGAGGCGTTCACGCTCTCCGGCGATGTCCAAGCCATCGAAGCCATCGTAGCCTACGGTCAACAACAAGGCATCCGCACGATCAAGCTCGACGTCCCGCGGGCCTACCACAGCCCGCACGTCGATGCGGTCCTTGAATCATTGAAAGATCGGCTGGACGTCGTAGAGACCAAGGCCTCCACCATTCCCTTCATCTCCTCCGTTACCCATCTGACAGGACTCACCGCGGGAGAGGACCTGACCGCGTCGTATTGGGTCCACAACATCCGCAACGCCGTGGATTTTCACGCAGGCGCCGGCATCGCCGCGAGCCATGGTGACCTTTTCGTAGAGATTTCACCCAGGGCGGTACTTTCAGGCTATCTTGTTGCCAACCATGACCTTGGCGTACTCGCCACCCAAGACCGCAAAATGCCCGGCGACCTCGCGCTGCTGCAGTGCCTGGCCGAACTATTTGTACGCGGGGTGGATGTGGACTGGGCGACGGTTCAATCGCCTGCGCGGTTCGTTTCCATTCCACGCATCCCCTGGAACCACGACACCCCCATACGCAGCGTCAGCTGGAAAGCCCCAACGCAGGCACAACCCGCTGCCGAAATTTCCAACGGCCCCATTACCCTGTCCAGCGCTAACCATGCCTACCTTGCCGATCACAAAGTCGAAGGCGAAATCGTCATGCCTGGCGCAGGGCTCGTCGCCCTCGCGTTGAGGCAAATGCCCAAGGGCATGCACAGTATCGAGTTCCGGCGCTTTCTCCCATTGTGGACTGCCAATGGTGAGACGTCGCTGGAATGGAAACTGGAAGGCGAGCAATGGCAATGGGTCGTTGACGATATCTCCCGGTTTTCCTGTGTTCCTTCGAGTAGTTCGGTTGCACCGAAACAATTGCCCCTCGACGCGGTGCGAGCCCGCTGTCCCGCGACCATAGATGTGACCCGTCTCTACGACTCATTGCGCCAGCATAGCGGGCTCGACTTCGGCCCCTCATTCAGGACGCTCGTCGAACTCCACACCGGCGACACCGAGGCCATCGCACGGATCAAGGTCTCCGACCAGATACCGCACGGTTGGGGGCGGACGGCGGCTCTTCTTGACGGAAGTTTTCAAGCGCTCGCGGCGCTGCGGGGATTGGACGTTCATTGCTACGTTCCCCTGAGCATTTCGCAATTGGATTGGTCTGTCGAGGCCCACCAAAACACCCTGTGGTGTCATGCCACGCTGACAGATATTGGCAAGGATTGGGCACAAGGCGACATTTCGATCCTGGATAGCAACGAGACACTTGTTGGGCGGATCAAGGGCTTGCGCCTGCAACGCGTGAAATCCTCTCGTGCGGCAAGACCCGATGGCTTCACCGTGATTCACGAACCACTCGGCCTGCCAGAAGCGGTACGCCAATGGGACTGGACAGACCCCGCGGCGTGTCTCAAGCAACTTTACGAATACCCGATCGGCAAGCAAACCCTCCGTATCCTTGACCTTTCGACGGAGCTTATTTCCCTGCCGGCCCTCAGCGCCATTGCACCGGCGACACTTTCGAAATATTCGCTCTACATGGTCGCCGCAGCGGCGGTGCCGCCAAATGCCCCGTCCTGGTGCCACGCCTCGGATTGTGACGCAGTGCCTGAAGCGCTCGGTTTCGATATCGTCATCGGCCACAACGGCCATTGCTGGGTAGCGCCGGGGGGCGTACTCGTGCCTTGGCAGGACGTGATCGCGCTGCCCGAGCCACACACGCAATTGAATGATGCTCCGCTCAAGGCGCATCTGCTTGGCTCTGGTCTTGAGGCTTGGCCTGCGCAAGACGCCACAGCGGAACTGGATCTGGCCACTGTCGTCATCGACGCCCGAGAGTCGCTGGAAGATGCCAGTGCGCTCTTGAAGCGTGCGATCACAATGGCCCCTCCACCCGCACTCGTTTTCCTGGTTCGCGAGGATGTCTCGGCCCCTCCTTCTCCGATATGGGGCTTCGTACGGGCCGCACGCAACGAACAACCGCAATTGAACATTTATGCCGCAGGTGTGCCTGCCGCCATGAACGACGCAGGCGTCCAGGCACTACGAGTACTGTGCCAAGCGGGGCTCAGCGCGGATGCCGAACTACGTTGGGATGGCAGCGAATGGAAGGTACGTCGCCTGGTCCCGATCTCGGCACCACCGCTACCGGAAGTCTCCAGCGCGCTTCGACTCGAAGTCACGCAACCAGGCCAATTGGCCAGTTTGCGCTGGCGCGCCGTCAACTCACTGAACGAGGGTCTGGACCCAGACGAAATTCGCGTACAGGTACACGTTGCCCCTTTGAATTTCAAAGACGTCATGCTGGCCCTCGGCATGCTGCCCGGTTATGCGCCCATTCTTGGCATGGAGTGCTGCGGAACCATCGTTGACATCGGCGCGGACGTCCCGCGCCTTTACCCCGAGTTGCAACCCGGTAGAAAAATCCTCGCGTTGGCCCTGACTGCCCAAGAGGGTGAACCGAGAAGAGCGCTCTTCGGTTCAACTGCCGTTGTGCGGGCGAAAAATGCCATTCTCAAACCGGACAATGTGCAAGATATCGACGGCGCGGGCTTCCTCGGTGTCTACACCACCGCGTGGTACGGGCTGCACCATATTGCCCAATTGAAAGCCGGTGAAACCGTGCTGATCCATTCGGCCGCCGGTGGCGTTGGCCAAGCCGCCGTGCAAGTGGCGCGCACGCTTGGCGCAGAGATCATTGCAACGGCCGGCACAGCGGCTAAACGCAAATACCTGTCCGAGGTCCTTGGACTCGACAAAGTATTCGATTCACGTCATCCGCAGGACTTCCAGCGCCACGTGCAGGCCTTGACCAATGGCCGTGGTGTCGACGTGGTACTCAATAGCTTGGCCGGCGATGGCTTGCGCGAGAGCCTACACTGCCTGGCTCCGGGCGGCCGTCATATCGAAATCGGCAAGCGAGATATTCTGGAAAACTCAGCGTTGGGCTTATTGGCGCTGAAGAACAACATCTCGTTCCACAGCGTGCACATCGATGGTCTGGTGGAAACTCATCCGGAACGGATTCGAGCGTTGGTCGAAGAGTGCACGATCCGTCTCGCCTCGGGAAACGCCACCGCACTGCCGAGCACGGTTTTTCCTGCCTCTCGGGCCGTGGAGGCCTTCCGCTTGATGGCTTCGGGTGATCATGTCGGCAAAGTCGTGATCACCATGCCCGACGGCTCCGAAACTGATCAGGAGGAAAAGCTTGCGATCGAAGCCATTGCGCAAGCGATTTTCTCTGTCGACGACGTTCTCCTGGTCACAGGTGGGATGGGCGGGATCGGCTTGGCATTGACGCGTTTCTTGGCGGAACGGGGCGCCGGACGAATCCTTCTCGGCGGGCGTCGCACCACAGAGACTGGACGTGCAGCCGTTGTCCTTGAAGGCATCCGGCGAGACCATCCTCGCTGCCGCATCGACATCGTGCCTCTTGACCTTCGCGAAGACGATCAACTGGTTGCCTTGTTCTCCCGGGAGCCAGGCATTACCGGGGTGTTCCACCTGGCGACTGCGTTCAAGGCCGAACCAGCAAGCGCTATCGACCGCGAATCACTCGAAACGTGGACAGTGAAGGCCGGCGCTGCGTGGCGACTGCATCAGTTGACAGCACACAAGGCGCTTCGCCATTTTGTTCTGTTCTCCTCCTTGGGAGGGCTTCACGGCAATCCCCATCAAGCGGTCTATGTTGCCGCCAACGCAGCGCTGCATGAGGTGGCGCGCCACCGCCGCACGCAAGGCTTGCCTGCGATAGCCATTGACTTGCCGATCATGCTGGGCGCGGGCCGACTGAGTCAGGCAGAGCATTTACTTGAACTTCAAATCAATACGGGCAGGGGCTTCGCCGCGATTTCCTACACTGATCTGGAAGGATGGCTGGAGAGGCTGTTCGTCAATCCGCAATCCTCTGCGCCCGTCATTGCGCTGGATGCTCCGCTATGGCGAGGTTACTGGTCGCTGTCTCCCACCCAACGCTCTTTCTTTTCGCACTTGGTTCCTGCCGGGGCACAGAATGAGCAAGCCGATTCGCTGGAGCTCTCCCATATTCAAGATCCTCAGGCCGTCGAAGAGGCGATCTGTGCAGCGGTCGCGGCCCTGCTCGGTGCCCAGTCCGAGGAAATCGAGCCAGAAACTCCTTTGGCGAACCTGGGTCTTGATTCCCTTGCCGCCGTTGAGCTGCTTGTCTGGGTGCGCAAAACCTATGGTGTCGAGGTGTCTCAAAGCAAGCTGCTCACCGGCGCCAGCGTATCGACCCTGGTTGACCTGATAGTGGGCGACATCAAACAAAAACAGGTAACCGCCCCCACTGTCGACTGTTCGGAAATCGAGCGCATCGTGCAAAGCCAGATTGCTAGCTTGCTCGGCGCGCAACCCGATGAAATCGAGCTTGACGCTCCGCTGATGGACTTCGGTCTGGATTCGCTTGCGGCGGTCGAGTTGCTGGTCTGGGCCCGGCAGAATTATGGGGTCGAGATCTCGCAGAGCTCGTTGTTGACCGGGGCGACAACGGAATCGTTGGTCCAGGCCATTGCCGCAAAAGCCACCGCCCGGCAGCGGACGGCTGCGCCGATCACCCCACCTGTAGTTCCAGCCTCGCCCACGCCCGAAAGGTCGGGGCATGAACCCATCGAGGGCCACAAGCCAAGCAGCGCGCAAATGGCCAGCGATGCGCCCGCTTCCATCGACAAGACGGCGTTGTCGATTGTCGTCGCCCCCACGGCAGACCCGGCGCCATGCCTGGTGTCGATCCCGCTGAGCGCTCATGACCCGGTTCTTTCCGGCGCCCACACGCTGTACCTCCCATCCTCGCTGACCCTGGAGTCGGTGCAGCAACTGAGCAAAACATTGAGCGCCAATCGTCAGCCGTTGGTGATTCGTGCTCAACCCAATAGCGTGCATTTCTGCCTGGGCATGGACCTTGCCCAGGCAACGTTTGGCGATTCTCTAATGAGCCAGGGCCTGGAGCATTTCGCAAAACTGGCCAAGCAGCTTGAAACAGCCTCGATGCCGATTATTTGCGTCGTTGAAGGGGACTGTCGCGGCGGAGGCATGCTGTTCCCCAGCCTCGCCTCAATTGTGCTCGCCACCCCCGCTGCTTCGTTCGGCTTTCCTGAAGTCCGCCGAGGCGGCCTGCCGGGCATCGTCAGTGTCGCTGCCCAACGCCGTCTCAGCCCTTCCGTCTGTCGCAGGCTGATGCTGACGGGCGATCCGCTCGACGCCGACGCAGCGAGCCAGTACGGAATGGTTGATTTTGTCGGTTCGAAAGATGAAGTTGAAAAAGAGCTGAAGCGGCTATTGGGACGCTTCGCGACGATCGAGCCTGACCTGCTTCAACGCTGCCAAACGCAGTGCCCTGCTTCCGATATGGACTCGGCACTGGTGATGATGGGGGGCCTGGGACAGACCTCACCCGAAGCATCCGATACATCCGAGCCTTTGGTTCGTTTGCTTCACGACTCGACCGATGGGCTGGCCGTCCTGGAACTGAACGACCCCCTCCATAACAACGCAATCGATAAGCCCTTGGCGGAAGAACTTCGCCAGGCAGTGAGGGCCTTGAAGCAATTGGAGGATGTGCGTGCGGTTATCTTTCAAGGCGCAGGTCCGCACTTTTGCGTGGGTGTCAATCCTTACCGGCTGATGGCGCAAGTCAGACAAATGCCCGTGCTGAGCGCCGCCCACCTGACGTTTGAAATCTACAGCGCCTTTGTCAGTATCCGTGAGCTTGAGGTGCCAGTCATCGCCGTGGTTCACGGCAAGATTGTCGGCGGCGGCTTGGCAGCTATGCTCAATGCCGATTACCGGATCTGTACCGACGACGCTACGTTCAATCTGGGAAATCTGTCTCGTGGCGTCTGCCCCGGCATGCTTCTCTCCGAGTCCCTTGAGCGACTGGTCGGTCACCGCTGGGCAAACGAGCTCTATCTGAACGACTACACGTTGACGGCCAGACAGGCTCTGGAAATGGGTCTGGTCAATGAAATGCACGCCAGCCTTGACCAGGCAAAAGCCAGCGCCCATGCAATGGCCCAACGAATCGCCAAACATCCCGCCATGGGGGTCCGTGCGACACTTTCGTTAATGCGCCCGCCCCTGGATCTGGCCCGTTTGGCCCGCGAGAGTCTGGGCATCGCGCGCTGCAACGTTCAAGGGCAGGCTTTCACCGGGGCCTGGCAGGGCGATATTCGCAGGCCGCCTGCTCCAGCTATGGTGATCCCTCTCTCCGCGTCTTCGCCAAGCCAAGGCCCCATCGGTGATTCGGTCACCGCGACAGCCACTGTCGTGAACGACCTCGAACAAGCCGCCCGCGCAAAAAGCGTCGGCATTCAGGCGATGGAACTCTACTTCCCGAATCATATGGCGTTGCAGGCTGACATGGAGCGCCATAACGATTGTGAAGGCAAATATACGGTGGGCTTGGGTCAGGAAGCCGTAACGTTCTGCGGTGACAACGAAGATGCAGTGTCCATGTCACTCACCGCGGTACAGCGCTTAATGGAGCGCTATGGTATCGACTGGTCACAGATCGGGCGCTTGGAGGTTGGAACCGAAAGCCAAGTGGATCGAAGCAAAAGCATAAAGTCCTACCTGATGCAGCTCTTCGAGGATCATGGCAATTGCAATATCGAAGGCGTCGACACCTATAACGCCTGCTACGGTGGAACTTCTGCATTGTTCAACACCGTGGCGTGGTGCCAGAGTGAAGCTTGGGACGGCCGGCTCGGACTCGTCGTCTGTGTCGATATCGCCGATCTGAACGCGGACCAGTCCTACCTCAATGGGGCAGCCGCGGTCGCCATGCTGGTAGGACCAAACGCCGCATTGGTCATGAAACCGGAAAGAGCCACCCATATGCTGCACCGGTGGGACTTCTATAAACCGGTCGGTTGGCAAGATCCCTTCCCCTTGATGCGCGATGGCAAACACAGCATCGATGTCTATACCGCGTGCCTGGATGGCTGTCAGAAATTGCTGACGCAACGCATGGGGACCGACGGTCTGCTTCGCCAACATGACCATTTTGTCTTTCATTGCACCAGCACGTATCTGGTCAAACGGGCATTCGACCGGATCATCGAAAACGAGGAGCCCCGGCTTACCCTGCGGGAGAAGCGTACGTTGTTCGAAACGATGGTACAGCCCAGCACATTGCTCACCCGACAGATCGGCTCGACTTATACCGCCTCGGTCTACGTCAACCTGTACTCGCTGCTGCTGAACCAATACGAAGACATCGTCGGCAAGACTGTCGGCATTTATTCCTACGGCTCTGGCGCCAGTGCGAGCCTCTACCGACTTGAGGTGGTAAAACCGCCGCAGATCGATCGCGACATCAATCAAGCGCTTCAATCCCGGCGCTGCTATGATCCCGCAGCGTTTGTCCAACTGACCCAGGAATATTCAAACGCATACGGACGCTTCGATTACGTGCCGGTCGAGCGTAACGACAAGGTGCCAGGCGTGTTTTACTTGAGCGAAGTAGACGAATGGGGACGCCGCACTTATGTGCAAGAGCAGCCGGCTGTCGAATTGACCGCAGACCGGAAAGGCGCAGCCCATGGATGAGCAGGCGCTTGCCGTCAACATTGAGACGCCGCTCAGTGCTGCCGCGGCGTCCGACCTGTTCCTGTTGCCCGGTACGCTCGTATCGGGCTTCAGGCAGGAGGCTTCGACACATTTACCGTTGCGCCGGATCCTGTTGACGGGCGCAACCGGTTTCATTGGCGTGCACATACTCAAGGAATTGCTCAAACAGACGGATGCCAGAATTCACTGCCTCGTACGGGCAGCCGATCGCACCGCGGGCTTGGCTCGGCTTAACGCCGCCATGGGCGCCTACGGCCTCGATACAGGGCCGCTGGAAGATCGAGTGGTCATCGAAATCGGAGACCTCGGCGAACCGCGGTGCGGATTGCGTCCCGCGCGCTGGGAAGCCTTGTCGAGCGATATCGATGCCATTGTTCACAATGGCGCCTCGGTCAACTTTGTCCTGCCTTATTCGGAGTTGCGATCCGCCAATGTCGATGCGACGCGTTGGCTGCTGCGATTGGCGGCGCCGACCGCTTGCCGGTTCCTCTACATTTCCACCACCATGGCGGTGACTCCCGCCGACGGTGCAACGCAGCCTGATCGAAACAGGATTCTTGAAACGGATCCTCATCCGCCGATCACGGCGCTGGGTGGGGGTTACGGTCAGTCCAAGTGGGCAGCCGAGCGGTTGGTGGAACTCGGAGCCGCCGCGGGTATTACGGCGGCGATATTACGAGTGGGCACGGTGATCGGCGATGTCCGTTCAGGCCACCGGCCGGAATACCAACTGCAATCGCGCCTGGCTACCGCCTCAATGTCAGCGGGACTTTTACCTGCAGTCGAAGGACCGATCGACCTCGTTCCGGTGGAATATATTGCCCAGGCGACGATTGCCCTTTTGGCACCGTCAGGCCTCCCTTCCGAGGGGGTTTATCATCTAGCCAATCCGCGCCCCTTATCGGGCGCCGAGTGGCAAGCGGCAGTGCGTCGCCTCGGGTTGAATCTACAGGTGTTGCCCATGGAGCAATGGCTTGCGGCGATGCGAGAGGCGGCGAAGCAGAACCCTGACCATCCCCTCGCTTCGCTGGTGCGAGGAAAGACCCTCGCGACCGGCTTACGGGAAATTCAGCAGGCCCTGCCGATCTACGATTGCCACCGAACGTTGGCCGCGTTGGCGGAGAGTGGCGTCGCTTGCCCGTTGCCCGATGACACGCTAGTTGCTCGCCTGCTCCAAACGCAGCCTTGACTTGGACGCCATGACAGATGGACCAGAGGACAACGGGACAATGGATGTGCATATGGAAGCTACGCCTACAGCACGAGAATCACTTGTGCGCCTGGAGCACAGCAAGATAACCACCGCTGACGCGTTGGCATTCTATGACACCCTCGCCCCAACGACCTTGTCTTGCCTCTCGGGACGCTGGCGAGGCGCAAGTTTGCAGACCGGGCATCCTATCGATGGCCTGTTGGAAAAGTTTGGCTGGTATGGCAAGGAATTCAACAGTGAGGAAAATGTGCATCCATTGTTATTTGAACGACGCAGCGGGGATACGCTGTCGCTCAACCCTCTCTTCATGCCCATAGGCCTGCTCATGCATCATCCAAAACTACTTCATCAACGTGCCGCCAGTACGCTCTTCAAACTCTTGCTTCCGCTTTTGCGGACCCATCGACATAAGGCTCGTCTGCGCATGATGGAGTACCGTGGCGTTATCAGTGCCACGATGGTGTATGACGATCTCCCTATCATAGATACATTCCGCCGAGTTGATGACGACACCTTGGTGGGGTTGATGGATCTACGAGGCATGAATCAAGCGTTCTTCTTTATCCTACGAAGATGTCGGTAAAACTGAGTATCGCACTTTGGCAGAACAGGGTCATCAAGCTATTTTATCACACACTTGTTTTAATATAGCTGTATTGCTTTCTAAGATACCCCCTCACTACCCCCGAATCCAATTTTATTAAACAAACAATGAAGGCTCGGCCAAAACGCCTAGTACATGCCAGCCGAGCCAGTCTCAGAGCCATGATAGGAATAGTACAGCTCTGCTGGACTATTATACCCTATAAGAAGAACAGCCCTTATTTCATTCTTTTTTAGCTTTCTCCAATGCATCCAAGCGCGCATCTAACTCGCGAATGGATTCGATTAGTGGCGCCACAAGCTTTTGGTAATCGACTTGCAAATGGTCACCTTGTTTACGCGTGATATCAGGATAGATTTTTTCTACGTCCTGCGCAATCAATCCGATATCGTGTTTCCCGCTGTCCAGCCACTCGTAAGAAACCCCTTTTAATTGAAGAATTTTATCAGTAGAACCCTGTAAGGGCTGCACATTTTGCTTTAGATCCCGATCACTGAAGGGGCAGCATATTCCTCCAATATTTCTTGGGTCGGCGCTTTCATCAGGAGTATTTTCTAACGCGGCCACACAGACAGTTGTGACGAGGAGCATGGCGAAGCCAGTAGCAAAGCGAGCCGTAGAGGCGATATTGTTTGACATTGAGAATCTCCGGTGTGTGAGCTTCCGGCGATCATGATCTTCGCCCTGTTCAAGGCCTATAGGATTTGTCCCGAATTTCGAGTGACAGCTCAGAAATATACTCTTGGCTGGAGGTAGGCTTTTGAACTCTTACTTAACAGTTGCTGAGATAATATTTTCTATCTTGACTTTACCTTAGCACCTTGGATCGAGAGGGAGCGCCAATCTCAAGGGTTACCTCAGCCCAACAGGGCGCGCCAAAATGAAGCACCATTTAAACTCAGCATTGCCTCTATAGACGTTTTTAATCGCTTCAGAGCATGACCCCCACTGATTTTCATGCCATGCCTGACCACAGGTCGAAGCAGATGGATATCTTAAGCGTTGGCTCAAGCTAGACCTGAAAAGGACTACCGAGTGCGATCCATGAATCTATGGTCACCCCCGTTTTTGCAATACTGATTAGCGGGCGAAGTGGTTGGCTTGCTTAAATCTATCCGGCGTCTATCTGGGGCATGCCCCGCGCCATGATGAGAGTCGCGCCTGACGATCCTAAAAACCCCAGCGGCTTCATATAGCCGGTTTATGGATCAGGTTCTTCACCAGGCCGGTGGGCCGTTCACGTCATTCGTTATTCAGCTATCGCAAAACCTGAAAGGTAAATCGTGGTGCTGCAACAACCGCAGGGTCAAGCACTCAAGGTGTCTGGCCCTGCTTCAAACTCGGTATGGTGGGTCGCTATCGCCCAGGCGATGCGCGCCAGCTTGTTGGCCAAGGCACAGGCCACCACATTGGAATGCCGTCGCATCAGTAGCGAGCGCACCCAATCGGCCAGAGCCCCTTTCTGGTGTTCCAGCCGCTGCATGTAAACCCGGGCGCACTGAACCAGCAGTCGTCTGAGATTCTTGTCACCGCGCTTGCTGATCCCCAGCAAATTCGCCTTGCCGCCCGTGCTGTACTGCCGGGGCACCAAGCCAACGGACGCGGCGAAGTCGCGACTGCATCCATACTGCTGGCCGTCACCCATTTCCACAGCCAGCAGGCTGGCGGTGATCGGTCCGACACACGGCAGGCTCAGCAAACGGCTACCCAGATCATCGTTGGCCAGTTGGCCTGCCAGTTCTTTATCCAGCTCTTTGATCTGTCCATCCAAATAGACAAAGTGGTCATGCAGCCGTTGCAACAGCACCGTCAATCGAACAGGAAGTTCATGTTCGGCCAGGACACTGGACAGGCGTTTCATGATGGCCAGCCCTCTTGGCAGACTGATGCCAAACTCCAGCAAGAAGCCGTGCATCTGGTTGGCTGTTTTGGTGCGGTCGCGCACCAGCGACTCACGCAGACGATGCAATACAGAAAGCGTCTGCTGGGCCTCGGTTTTGGGCGAGACAAAGCGCATCGACGGGCGCGACGCGGCTTCACAAATCGCCTCGGCATCGACGAAATCGTTTTTGTTGCCTTTGACGAAGGGCCGAACGAACTGCGGTGAAATCAGCTTGGCTTGATGCCCCATGATCATCAGTTCGCGAGCGACGAAATGTGCACCAGCACAGGCCTCCATCACTACGGTGCATGCAGGGAGATTGCCGAAGAACCTCATCATCTGCTGCCGTGAGAGCTTCTTGCGAAACACCTCTCGACCCGATTTGTCCTGGCCGTGCAGGTGAAAACTGTGTTTGCCGAGATCGATACCGACCAGCGCTGATTCGCTCATGAAGATGGCCTCCGAAAATAAAACACCCTGCGAAAGCGTAGCCCTCGCGGGGTGTCGGGGGGGACCATCTCATTACCCCACCTACCCCAAGGTGGGTCAACGGTTTACTGTGGTATCTCCGGTGAGCAGTTCCACGGCAGCAAGGCTTCGTAGTCTTCGATCGACGAGGCATACGGCAACCGCTCCAGTACGTGGCGCAGCCACGTATAGGGGTCCTGGCCGTTGAGCTTGGCGGTCTCGACCAGGCTGTAGATTTGGGCGCTGGCGGTGGCACCCTTGGGTGTATCGCTGAACAGCCACGCCTTGCGTCCTATTACAAACGGCTTGATCGCTCTTTCTGCCGCATTGTTGTCGATGGGTAAAAAAACCGCTTCGACATAGCGCTCCAGACGGCTCCAGTTGTTCACCAGATAATGCACGGCCTTACCCAGTGCACTTTGCGTCGTGACTTGCGGTTGGGTTTTATCCAGCCAGCTTTTTAGTTGGGTCAGGATCGGCAAGCTCTTTTCCTGACGAGCGATAAACCGTTGTTCATCGCTGGCGTCTTTAGATTCGCGTTCAATGCCGTACAGTTTGTTGATCATCGTCAGCGCGATATCAGCCCTCCCGGTTTTACCCTTGGGCTGCACTTTTTGCGCATCCACGAACTTGCGTCGTGCATGAGCCATGCACGCCAGTCGCTCCACGCCCGGCTGCAACGCCAAGGCGTTATAGCCGGCGTAATCATCGGTCATCACGTAACCGCGATAACTTTCAAGCAAGCGCAACGGTACGTCCTGCGCGCGGCTGGAGGTGTAGTCGAACAGCACGACTTTCTTGTCCGGCGGGCCGCTGACCTGCACCCACATCCAGGATGTGACTGGTCGGGTCGCGATCCGGCTCCTTCAACACCTGGACGCGGGTTTCATCACAGTGGATCACCGGGCTTTCCAGCAAGCGGTCGCGCATCAAATTCAGCAGTGGCTGGAAGTGTTCGCTGCACTGGATCACCCAGCGCGCCAGTGTCTGGCGCGCAATCTCGACGCCATGTCGGCTGAGCACGGTTTCAAACCGGTGCAACGGCAAGCCATCGACGTACTTGGTAGTCAGCAGCATCGCCAGCACGCTGGGGCTGGCCATGCTCTTTTCGATCAACTGGGCAGGTATGTCAGCCGTGACCGGGGCGGTTTCACAGCCCCGGCAACCGTAGACCTTGCGGATGTGCCTGATGACACGGATCTGCATCGGCACGATGTCCAGTTGTTCGCTGGTTTCTTCGCCGATGGCGTGTTTGCGGCAACCGCAGGCACAGGTCAGTTCGTGTTCGGGCAGTTCGTGGATGATTTCGATACGCGGCAGATCGGCCGACAACGGCTTGCGCTTGCCACGGCGCGGCGTCGGCGCAACGGCTTCTTCGTCAGGGTCATCAACGAGCGGCATAGGCTCGCTTTCGGGCTCGTTGAACAGCGCCAGTTGCGGCGTGTTGGGCTCGACAGTCTGTTCCGACTTGCGCCCGAACAAGCGGTCGCGCAGCAACTTGATCTGCTCTTTCAGGTCGACGATGTGAGTTTGATAAGCCTGGGCCACGTCTTCCTGGCGACTGAGTGCCTCAAGTAGCAGTTGCTTGAGCAAAACAGGATCATCAGGAAGGTCGTCGGGCAGGGAAATCATGGCCCGGATTATACCGGGTCAGGCTACGTAGCGTGGGGTCAAAACCTGATGAGGGCGGTTGCGCCAAAGGTCAAACCGTCGAGTAACCAGTTGAGCTCCTGGACCGTCAGGACGATCGCTTCGTCGCTGGCATCGGGCGAAGTTTTAAAACGCTCGGATTCGAGGCGCTTGAGCCAGAGGCAGAAGCCGTTGCGCTCCCAATACAATATCTTCACTCGGTTGCGTGGCTTGTTGAGGAAGACGAAAAGCACAGGATCGAACACCGCCACTTTGATGTCCAGCTCGACCAGAGCGGCGAGGCCATCAATGGATTTTCGAAAATCCACGGGCTTGGGGTAGAGGTAAACTTTTTCGACTTTTGCATCGGGTCGCATCATGGCGGACTTGCTCCAGAAAAGGATCGGGAGCACAGCATCAGATTTCAACTTGAGGCTTTGAATGTGTAGGTGATGGATCGCTTACAGAACAAGGACGGTAAGCGCGACCCGGAAATGCATCAGACCAAGAAAGGCAACCAATTCTGCTTCGGTGCCAAAGCCCACATCGGCGTTGACGATGAGTCGGGCCTGGTGCACATCGTGGTGGTTACTGCGGCCAATGTTGCGGACGTCACGCAGGTCGACAAGCTCCTGCGCGGCGAGGAAAACGTGGTCTGCGCCGATGCCGGTTATACCGGGGTCGAGAAACGTGAAGAGCACGCGGAGCGTGAGGTCATTTTGGTAGGTTGCAGCCCGACGCAGCACTTACAAAAAGCACGGAAAACCCAGTGCCTTGTACAAAGCGGCTGCGCAAGATCGAGAAGGCCAAGGCTCAGGTTCGCGCCAAGGTCGAGCACCCGTTTCGGGTAATCAAGCGCCAGTTTGGTTATGAAAAGGTGCGCTTTCGAGGGTTGACCAAGAACACTGCTCAGATGTGACATTGTTCGCCCTGTCAAACCTGTGGATGGCGCGTCGACATTTATTGGCGGGCACAGAAGAGGTGCGTGTAATACAGCAAATGGCAGTTGCGAAGCGCCTTGCAGCGGCCGGAAGGGCTGAAAAATGAAGAAAATGGATCCAATTTCAACGAAGGTCGTTTTTTGAAAAGTACTGACGGCTCGATAGCCGGAAAATATCCGGCTACTTCAGATCATCCCTAAAAGCGCACTGGAATATGTAAGCATGTAGATTTCTTTTTTTGCCACCGAGATTTTTATTTCGCAATGGGTCGTTATTGAAAATATTGAAGTTTCAAATAAATGCATATATGTAATGCTGTTGTGTTACTCGTTGTTATAAAGTGGGGCTATCATTGCTTCGTCTATGCACTTCATTGCAGGGCTGTGTTATTGGGCTACATCTCGTCCAGGGTCTGGAGCGATTTGGTGTCGCGATGTGCATTTTGAAATAAGATTTTCCTACAGTGTATTTTGTCTTTGTGATAGCCTTGCTGGGCGGTTTTTATGTGCGGTGCTGGATCTCATAATTGAAGGTTGCAGCTTTGCATGCTTGATGACGGTGTAGCGTCGGGCCTGTGATGGAAAATGCTGTCGTTAAGAGGCCGCTTATTTGTATTTTAATTTCAATAATTTATGTCGTTAGCGTGGGATTTATGTTGTTAATGACGATCAGGCGGAGCGCAGAATGAAAAATAATCTATGGCGAGTCCCAGTGCTATCGCTTGCACTTGGTGTCATGGGCTTTTCTGGTATGTCATTAGGAGGTGCGGAGCGAGGTGATATGCTTTTTGATCGCAGCAACACCAGCGATCAGGCCTCATCGTCTGCCGTAGCACCTGCGAATGTTGCACCAATAATTTTGCAAATGGCCACCGAGTATCCTGAGACATCAATGCCGGGTGAGGGGCTTGCCACGTTTGCAGATGAGGTAATTCGCCGTACCCGAGGCGGGATAATACCGAAGCCAACATTTGATGCAAGCGCCGGTTTTAAATCATCAGAAATGCTAGACGCAATTCGGGATGGTAAAGTGCAAATTGGTGATGCATTTGGTGGTGCGTTGGGTCAGGTTGATCCGATATTCTTACTCCCATCCCTACCGTTTGTGGCTACGTCAATCGATCAAGCTCGCCGTTTGGCCGATATGGCTCGTGCGGATTATGCGAGAGCTTTTGAGGTGCAGGGACAGCACCTTCTCTATATCACTCCTTGGCCGTCCACTGGCCTATGGTCACGCCACCCGATTGAAACCATTGATGATCTACAAGGGTTATCGATACGCACCTATGATGAAACTTCTGCCGTGGTTATGCGCACAGCAGGAGCGACCGCGCAGAATTTATCATTTACTGATGCGATGCCACGTTTGGCGGACGGATCGGTGAATGCTGTGCTGTCATCGGGTGACGGCGGAGCTGGACGAAAACTCTGGAAATATCTGCCTTACTTTAGCGCTATAAACTATGCTATGCCGTTATCCTTCACTACAATAAATGCCACTACATGGCAAGCGATGACCCCAGACCAGCGGGATGTCATAACTGTTGCGGCCAAAGTAACCGAAGAGAAACAGTGGTCACGATTGGGTCAGCGACTGGCTGAGAATACTGCACGGATGCGCGCCAATGGTGTGATAATTCAAAGTCATCCGGCGCCGGCTATACAAGAAGCCTTGCGAAAAGCTGGGTTTGGCACGTTGAAAATATGGCAGTCGCGCATGGGGCCGCACGGAGGGGTTCTGAAAAAGTATCTCGTTGAAACACGGCCATAATAAGTCCAAAGCTGAGAATTTCTCGGCTAAAGAGGACTCCTATCTTTTTAGTGGGGTTGGATACCGTGCACGAGTCACGGTTCCTGGATGACTGCACGAAGCGGAAATTAAGGATTCCATTACTGCTGGTTTGGTAGGAAGAGAGGCCTGGCGGCGGCAAAAACTGAGTGCAACACCTGACCTTTCCGGTACGGTGATGGCCCTATGCCTTATTCCGAACTCAGCGTTGAAGAGCGCGCCACCATTTAAATCGGTGATGCCCAAGGCTTTAGCCTGCGTAGGATTGCCTGCTTGATCAACCGATCCCCTTCGACCATCAGCCGGGAGCTGCGCCGCAATCGAGTTGT
>NZ_QODI01000035.1:0-13280 GCF_009935975.1 Pseudomonas sp. Q1
CGATGAGGGTGTGTCAGTCAGCAATTTATCGACTGACTCACCCTCATCGGGAGCAAGCCCCCTCCCACAGTGACCGCGTTACTTCTTAACTGACTGGCGTTAGGGCTTGCCCTGCGCTGGGCGGCAAAGCCGCCCCAAACCGAGGCCCTCGATCTTTCTGAAACACTGCAGCGGTCTTGTTGGGGCGGCTTTGCCGCCCAGCGCGGGACAAGCCCGCTCACTACAAGTTAGGTTGCGATAGGAGTGGGAGCTCCTGTGACTTAGTGGCTCAAGCCATATTTCTTGACCTTGTCGAACAGCGTGGTCTTGGCCATCCCCAGTTCCTGGCTGGCCTGGGTCAGGTTGCCGCCGCTGCGTTGCAGGGCATCGTTGAGCAGGTTGCGTTCGAAGGCTTCCACCGCTTCGGTGAAGGCCAGGCCCTGGTTGCCGCTGCTGGCGCCGCTTTTCTTGAAGGCGGGCAGGCCCAGGGCGAAACGTTCGGCGACGTTGCGCAGTTCGCGCACGTTACCGGGCCAGTCGTGGCTCATCAGGCTCGACAGGGTCTGGTTGTCCAGCTCCGGCGCGGCGCGGTCGAAACGCAAGGACGATTGCTGCAGGAAGTGCTCGAACAGTTGCAGGATGTCTTCGCGGCGCTCGCGCAGTGGTGGCAATTCCAGGGTCACCACGTTGAGGCGGTAGTACAGGTCGCTGCGGAACTGGCTGGCACGGCTCAGCCCGTCGAGGTCGGATTTGGTGGCGGCGATCACCCGGCAATCAACCGCTACGCTCTGGTTCGACCCCAGGCGTTCGAGCGTGCGCTCCTGCAACACCCGCAACAATTTGATCTGCAGGTTGATCGGCATGCTTTCCACTTCATCGAGGAACAGCGTGCCTTCGTGGGCGTGCTCGATCTTGCCGATACGGCGTTTGCCGGCGCCGGTGAATGCGTTGGCTTCATGGCCGAAAATCTCGCTTTCGAAGAGGTTCTCCGGCAGGCCGCCGCAGTTCAACGCGACGAATTGGTGAGCGTGGCGCCGGCTGAAATCATGCAGGCAGCGCGCGACCAGTTCCTTGCCGGTGCCGGTTTCACCTTCGATCAGCACGTTGGCCGAGGTGTCGGCGACATTGGCGATCAGTTCGCGCAGGTTCTGCATGGCCGGTGAGCGGCCGATGATGCGGCCTTCCAGGGAATCGCGTTCAGCCAACTGACGGCGCAGCGACCAGACTTCCCGCGCCAGGCTGCGTTGCTCCAGGGCACGGCGCGCCACGTCGACCAGGCGCTCGGGGGAAAAGGGTTTTTCCATGAAGTCGTAGGCGCCGTTGCGCATGGCGCCCACCGCCATGGAGATATCGCCATGGCCGGTGATCAGTACCACCGGCAGGCTTTTATCCAGGGCCTTGAGGCGGGTCAACAGCTCCAGGCCGTCGATGCCCGGCAGGCGGATATCGCTGATCACGATGCCGGCAAAGTTCTCACTAATGCGCTTGAGCGCTTCTTCGGCACTGCCTACGCCCACGCTGGGAATGTCTTCCAGTGCCAGGGCCTGCTGGCAACCGAGCAATACATGGGGGTCGTCTTCGACGATCAGGACGGTGAGGCCGTCCTTGGGGGCTGTAGCGTCTGTATTCATGTCGACTCAGCTGTTTGAGCGCCCGCCAGCGGCAAGCACAGGACAAAGGCAGTACCACCACCGGCCGGGTGTTCCACGGCGAGGTTGCCGCCGGTGGCCGCCGCGAGGCTGGCGGACAGGGTCAGGCCCAGGCCCAGGCCCTGCTCGCCTGGCTTGGTGGTGAAAAAGGGTTCGAATAAATGTTTGCGCGCCTCGGGGTCGATACCATGACCGTTGTCACGCACGTGCAGGCGATATTTGCTGTCGGCGCTGTGGCCTTCCAGCCACAGTTCGGGGGCCGGCTGTGCCTGCATGGCGTCGAGGGCGTTGCCGATCAGGTTGACCAGGATCTGCTCCAGGCGCGTCTGGTCGATCTGCAACTGGGCGTCGGCGAAGTCGCGGTGCAGGGTGATCGGCAGGCCGTCCAGGCGTGCGCCGAGCACCTGGAACGCAGCGTCCACGGCTTTGCCGAGGCTGGCCTCGCCCTGGTCGTCACCGCGTCGGGCGAACGAGCGCAGGCTGGCGGTGATGCGGCCCATGCGGTCGATCAGTTCGTTGATAGTCTTGAGATTGGTGCTGGCGGTGTCGAGGGCGCCGCGCTCAAGGAAGCGCACGGTGTTGCCCGACAACGTGCGCAGCGCCGCCAGTGGCTGGTTCAATTCATGGGCGATACTGGTGGACATCTGTCCGATGGCTGCCAACTTGCCCGCCTGTACCAGTTCGTCCTGGGCGCGGCGCAGGGTTTCTTCGGCCTGGCGCCGTTCGCGGATCTGGCCCTTGAGCCGTTCATTGCTGGCGCGCAGGTCGGCGGTGCGTTCGGCAATCCGTCGCTCCAGTTGGCTGTTGGCTTCCTGCAAGGCTTCGCGGGCCGCGAGGCGGGTGGCGATGACCTTGCGCCGTTCGTTCCAGGCGATCAGCAGAAAGGCCACCAGGCCAAAGGCGACGGCCACCAGGATGCCTTGATTGATCGCTGCGCGGCGCAGGTCATTGAGCGGCGTCAGCAGGGTGAAATTCCACGGTGTGTCGTTGAGCGGACGGGTTTGCGCTAGGTAGCTGACAGCGTGCTCGTCGTTAACCACTTCACTGTTGGCCGGGAAGGTCAGTTTCTCGCTGCCTTCGTTGAGGCGCTCACGGGCCAGGGGTTCGAGCTCGTTCAGAGTCGCCCAGTAATATTGCAGGCTGTGCGCCAGGCGTTCCTTGGTGTCATCGCTCAGCGGGCGCACCGCCTTGAGTCGGCGGGCCGGGTCGCTGGAAAGGATGATGATGCCGTTTTCATCACTGACAAACGCTTCGAGGCGCGCACGTTGCCAGCGCTCCTCCAGGGCTTCGAGGCGCACTTTGACCACGGCCACGCCGATGATCTTGCCGTGCTCTTCCAGGCCGTGGGCCAGGTAGTAGCCGGGCTCGCCGTTGGTGCTGCCGATGCCGTAGAAGCGGCCGGGTTGGCCACGCACGGCGTTCTGGAAATAGGCGCGGAAGGACAGATCCTCACCCTGGTAGCTGTCGGCATCGCGCCAGTTACTGGTCGCCAGCACGCGGCCGGTAGTGTCCATCACGTAGATGGCCCGACTGCGACTGCGGCGGTTCAGGCCCTCCAGGTAATCGTTGACGGTTTTGCGCGTCTCCTGGTTCGGGTCGGCCAGCAGTTGGGAAACGCTGGACTCCAATTCCAGGAGGCTGGGCAGATAGGTGTATTTGCTCAGTTCACTTTCGACCGTGCGGGCGTGCAGCTCCAACTGGCGTTCGCCCGTGTCGCTGAGCGTGCGGATGCCGTAGAACTCACTGACCCAGAACCCGATATAACCCAAGCCGATCATCAGGGCGATGATCAACGGCGGCAGGAACAGTTGGCGAATCAGACGTGGTTTCACAGCAAGTGATGGCGGTGCGGCGCGAAATTGGTTGGGGTCGCATTTCATCACAGATGCCTTGGGTCAACCAGAGCTTGCCGGTCCAGTGTGGGAGGGGGCTTGCTCCCGATAGCGGTGGTTCAGCTGAATATGCATTGGCTGATATAGCGCTATCGGGAGCAAGCCCCCTCCCACATTGACCCGGTTTCTACAGGGGAAGCTACGGAGTACTTAGTGCTGCAGGATTTTCTCAAGGAAGTGCTGTGCACGCTCGGAGCGGGCGCTGATATCGCCGAAGAACTCTTCTTTCGGGCAGTCTTCGATGATCTTGCCGGCATCCATGAAAATCACGCGGTCGGCCACTTTACGGGCAAAGCCCATTTCGTGGGTCACGCACATCATGGTCATGCCTTCCTGGGCCAGTTGCACCATTACGTCGAGCACTTCGTTGACCATTTCCGGGTCGAGGGCCGAAGTGGGTTCGTCGAACAGCATGACGATCGGGTCCATGGCCAGGGCGCGGGCAATCGCCACTCGCTGTTGCTGGCCGCCGGACAGTTGGCCCGGATGCTTGTGGGCGTGTGCCGACAGGCCGACGCGGTCAAGCAGTTGCAGGCCTTTCTTGGTGGCTTCTTCCTTGCTGCGGCCAAGCACCTTGATTTGCGCGATGGTCAGGTTTTCGGTGATGGTCAGGTGCGGGAACAGTTCGAAGTGCTGGAACACCATGCCCACGCGCGAGCGCAGTTTCGGCAGGTTGGTCTTCGGGTCGGCGATGGAGGTGCCGTCGACCACGATGTCGCCCTTCTGGAACGGTTCCAGCGCGTTGACGCATTTGATCAGGGTGGATTTGCCCGAGCCCGAGGGCCCGCACACCACGATCACTTCGCCTTTTTTAACCTCGGTGCTGCAATCGGTCAGCACCTGGAAGTCGCCATACCACTTGTTGATGTTCTTGATAGAGATCATACGGCAAACCTTTTTTGCAGACGCTTGACCAGCAGCGAGGCGGAAAAGCTGATGATGAAGTAGACGACACCGGCGAAGATCAGGAACTCATTGGAGCGGCCGATGATGTCGCCGTTGGAGCGGGCAGAGTTGAGGAAGTCCACCAGGCCCACGGTATAGACCAGCGAGGTGTCCTGGAACAGGATGATCGACTGTTGCAGCAGCAACGGCGTCATCTTGCGGAACGCCTGGGGCAGGATGATCAGGCGCATGGTCTGGCCATAGGTCATGCCCATCGCTTGTGCCGCGCCCATCTGGCCCTTGGGGATCGACTGCACGCCGGCCCGCACGATTTCACAGAAGTACGCGGCTTCGAACATCATGAAGGCCACGACGCAGGACGTGAACGCACCGATCGGGGTGTCCTCGCCGGTGATCCAGCGCAATACGAACGGCACCGCCAGGTAGAACCAGGTGATCACCAACAGCAGCGGGATCGAGCGGAAGTAGTTCACATACGCGCCGGCCAGGCTCGACAGCAGCTTGCTGGACGACAGGCGCATCAGCGCGAGCACGGTGCCCAGCGCGATGCCGCCGATCACGCCCATGACCATCAGTTGCAGGGTCATGAGCATGCCGTTCCACAGGCCAGGGATAGCGGGGATGATGCCGCTGAAATCGAAGTCCATTATTTACCCCCCACGGAGATCAGGCCGGGCACGGCGACTTTCTTCTCGACCAGGCGCATCAGCAACATCAGGCTCATGTTCAGGGTGAAGTAGATCAATGTGGCCAGGGTGAACGCTTCAAACAGGTTGGCCGAGAACTCGGCGGTCTGCTTGGTTTGCGCCAGCAGCTCCATCAGGCCGATCAAGGACGCCACGGAGGAGTTCTTGAACACGTTGAGGAACTCCGAGGTGAGCGGCGGAATGATGATCCGGTAAGCCTGGGGCAGCAGCACGTTCCAGTAGATCTGCGGCAGCTTGAAGCCCATGGCGCGCGCCGCGGATTCCTGGCCGCGTGGCAGCGCCTGGATGCCGGTACGCACTTGCTCACACACACGGGCGGCGGTGAACAGGCCCAGGCACACCACTACGCTCAGGTAGGCCGAGGTGGTCGGGTTGAGGTCTTGTTTGTACCAGTCCTGCAGGTTCTGCGGCAGCATGTCGGGCACAAGGAAGTACCAGATGAACAGCTGAACCAGCAGCGGCACGTTACGAAACAGTTCCACGTAGCAGGTCGCGATGCCCGATACGAGGCGGCTTGGCACGGTGCGCATGACCCCCAGAATGGAGCCCAGCAGCAAGGCGATAATCCATGCCACGACAGCGATGGCGATGGTCCAGCCCAGGCCGGCGATATACCAGTCGAGATAAGTCTCGCTGCCAACGCCGGTGGACTTGAAGAATACGCCCCAGTCCCAGTTGTAATTCATTAGGGTCTCCCCTCGAGATCGATCGATGTACAAGCACCCGCTTGGGGAAGATCCTTTCCCACCTGACGGTGAACGCCAGGCACACGCGATCGGCTCGAAAACCGCCAGGTCGAGTGTTCCAAATTAAAGCCAGCAGGTAGTAACAGACGCCTGAGGGAGGGTTGGCTCCCTCAGGAGATAAGCTTAGTCAGGTATCAGATTTTTACGTCAGGTGCCGGCTTGTCGCTTGGGTTGGCGATCAGCTCCTTCACCTTCTCGCTCATCGGGAAGTTCAGGTTCAGGCCTTTTGGTGGGATCGGGCTTTCGAACCATTTGCTGTAGATCTTGTTGATTTCGCCGGACTTGAACAGGCCAACGATGGCGTCATCTACAGCTTTCTTGAACGCTGGGTCGTCTTTGCGAACCATGCAGGCATAGGCTTCAAAGGACTGTGGAGTGCCGGTAATGACCCAGTCATCCGGCTTCTTGGCCTTGGCTTCTTCACCGGCGAGCAGGGCGTCGTCCATCATGAAGGCAACGGCGCGGCCGCTTTCCAGCATCTGGAAGGATTCGCCATGGTCTTTGGCGGAGATGACGTTCATGCCCATCTGCTTGTCGGCGTTCATCGCCTTGATGATGCGCTCGGACGTGGTGCCGGCGGTGGTCACGACGTTCTTGCCTTTCAGGTCGGCAAAGTCAGCGTAGGACGGCTTGCCATCCTTGTCTTTCTTGACCAGCAGGCGGGTGCCGATTTCGAAGATGTTGACGGTGAAATCAACTTGCTGGGCGCGTTCGGCGTTATTGGTGGTGGAGCCGCACTCGAGGTCCGCGGTGCCGTTCTGGATCAACGGGATACGGGTTTGCGAGGTGACCAGGTTGTACTTGACCTTGAGGTCGGGTTTGTTCAGGTCTTTTTTCAGGGCTTCAACCACAGCCAGCTGAACGTCGTGGGAGTAGCCCACAGGTTTGCCCGAAGCATCCGCAATGTAGGAAAACGGGATGGAACTGTCGCGGTGCGCGAGAGTGATGGTGCCGGAGTCATTGATTTTCTTCAGTGTGCCGGTGAGTTCGGCGGCGAAAACTGGAGTGCTGATCAGAGCAGCAGCGATAGCTGCGCCCAGGATATGGGGAACGATGCGCATCAATACTTCCTCGACATTTGTTTTTTTTATAAAGCCGGCTAAACGGCTCTCTTGTACAGCGAATGCCCGTGACGGCTCCTGAAGCGTCTCAGGCAATCCTCAGGGAGTGTAGAGCATGAGTCGTGCCAGACCAGGAATAAAAGGTTAACTGCATGATTTATATGATGATTAACTTTGTGTGACGGCAAATATGTAATCGTCGGATCCGGCAAACCGAATAGGTTGGAGTGTTGCGTTCGGAAAACCGAATGCAATGGGGGGCATGTAGGACCAGACTCGCTCGCCAACAGGCGCAAAAACGCCGCGTTCATTCTGGATAAACGCGGCGTTCTCAGGTTTTTCGCGAGCGGGCGCGCTTCTACGGGATGGAGGGTCAGGCCGCCTGGGTCTTGCTGCGGTTCTGCTCAACCTGGGAGAGGTAGCGTTGCAGGTTGTCCTGTTCTTGCGCAGTGGTGAACAGGCCCAGTTTGGTCCGGCGCCACAGCACGTCCTGCGCTTGTGTCACCCACTCTTCGGCGCACAGGTAGTCGACTTCACGGGTATACAGGCCACCACCCAGGTGCTCGCCCAGGTCGGCCTGCGATTGCACACCCTCCAACAGGCGCCAGGTACGGCTGCCGTACGTGGTGGCCCAGCGTTGGGCGAGCTCGCTCGGCACCCAGTCGAACCGGCCGCGAATGGCATCGGCCAGCGCTTGTGGCGTGGTCATGTTTTCGCCGCCGGGCAGGCTGGCTGTTACGGTCCAGCTTGGACGCATCTGGGTGAAGAACGGCGCCAGCTGTGCCATCGCCGACTCCGCCAACTTGCGGTAGGTGGTCAGCTTGCCGCCGAATACCGACAGGATCGGCGCTTCACCATTGCCGCCGGACAGTGCCAGGGTGTAGTCGCGGGTGATGGCCGACGGGTTATCCGACTCGTCATTACACAGCGGACGCACGCCGGAGTAGGTGTGGACGATGTCGTCGCGGCTCAGTTGCTTCTTGAAGTGAGCGTTGACCACCTTGAGCATGTAGTCGGTTTCACCTTCGGTAATCGCCACCTTAGCCGGGTCGCCGGTGTATTCGCGGTCGGTGGTGCCGATGATGGTCAGGTGGTTCAGGTATGGAATGGTGAAAACGATACGCTGGTCTTCGTTCTGCAGGATGTGCGCGTGGGCGCCTTCGTACAGTCGCGGCACGATAAGGTGGCTGCCCTGGATCAGGCGAATGCCGTAAGGCGAATCCAGCTTCAGGTCGTCCTTGATGAACTTGGCGACCCAGGGGCCTGCGGCATTCACCAGCGCACGGGCGCGGATCGAGAACAGGCTGCCATCGGCACGTTCCATGTTCATTTCCCACATGCCGTTGCTGCGCCGTGCACTGACGCAACGGGTCTGGGTATGGACATGGGCACCTTTCTCGCGGGCGGCCATGGCGTTGAGTACCACGAGGCGGGCGTCATCCACCCAGCAATCGGAATATTCGAAGCCTTTGGTGATTTCGCTTTTCAGCGGGCTGTCAGGACCGAACTTGAGGCTTTTGGAGCCTGCAAGTTTTTCGCGCTTGCCCAAGTGGTCATACAGGAACAGGCCGGCGCGAATCATCCACGCCGGGCGCAAGTGCGGGCGGTGCGGCAACACGAAACGCATGGGCTTGACGATGTGCGGCGCCTTGGCCAACAGCACTTCACGTTCAGCCAGGGCTTCACGCACCAGGCGGAACTCGTAATGTTCCAGGTAGCGCAGGCCGCCGTGAATCAGCTTGCTGCTGGCAGACGATGTGTGGCTGGCCAGGTCGTCCTTTTCGCAAAGGAATACCGACAACCCGCGCCCGGCTGCGTCTGCTGCAATGCCGACGCCGTTGATCCCGCCACCAATTACGGCAACGTCATAGACTTCGGCAAGCGGTGGAGCAGGCAAGGTGGAAGGAGTCATCGGCTGGCCTCGCGATCTTTTCGTCTTTGAATTCGAACATTAATGTTCATTTGCGAAAATGGTAGCTGATAAACGCGCGCACAGCCACCCGAGTTCGATTGAAAAAACTCATCGAAGGGCGGGGAAAGGAAAATTTGTGAACATGAAGACAGTCTGTAGTGAGCGAGGCAAGCTCGCTCACTACAGGTTATTTGTAGTTTTCAGACGACTTCCAGGCGAACTTTGTGCTGATTGAGCAACTGCACCAACGCCGGTACCGGTTGCTGGTCGGTCACCAGGCAATCCACCAGGCTGATCGGTCCCAGACGAATCATGGCATTGCGCCCGAATTTGCTCGAGTCCGCCGCCAGGATCACTTGGCGCGCATTGGCGATGATCGCCTGCGAAACCCGCACTTCCTGATAGTCGAAATCCAACAGGCTGCCGTCTTCGTCGATGCCGCTGATGCCGACCAAGGCAAAATCGACCTTGAACTGGTTGATGAAGTCGACACTCGCCTGGCCCACGACACCGCCGTCGCGGCGCACATTGCCACCGGTCAGCAACACATCGAAATCGTCCTTGGTGCTGAGCATGGCGGCGACGTTGAGGTTGTTGGTGATGATTTTCAGGTGGTTGTGATTGAGCAGCGCACGGGCTATGGACTCGGTGGTGGTGCCAATATTGATGAACAATGAGGCATGGTCGGGAATCTGCGCGGCGATGGCTTCACCGATACGCTGTTTCTCATCGCGCATCTGGTCGGCACGCATGGCGTACGCGGTGTTCTCGACACTGGAGTCATAGGCCGCGCCGCCGTGGTAGCGGCGCAGCAGATTGGCGTCCGCCAGCTGGTTGATATCGCGGCGGATGGTTTGCGGGGTGACAGCGAACAGCTGCGCCATTTCCTCGATACTGACGTAGCCGCGTTCGCGGACCAGTTCGAGGATTTGTTGTTGGCGGGGAGGCAGATTCATGGGGCGTCCTTTGGGCTGCCATACAAAAGTGGCCCATGATGACGCAGCAAGCGGCTCCCCGCCAGTTACAACCCGATTTGGGCTCGGTACCTGGCTTATTCAGCGCCTTCGTGAGGCTCCCAGGCGCGGGTGCGGCTGACCGCTTTTTGCCAGCCGGAGTACAACCTCTCCTTGGCTGCCTCATCGAGCTGAGGTTCGAATTCGCGCTCGATCACCGCTTTACCGCGCAACTCGTCCAGGCTGCCCCAGAAACCGCACGCCAGGCCTGCCAGGTATGCCGCACCGAGGGCTGTGGTTTCGCGCATTTGCGGGCGCTCGACCTGAGTGCCGAGGATATCGGCCTGGAACTGCATCAGGAAGTTGTTGGCCACTGCGCCGCCGTCCACGCGCAGGGCCTTGAGGCGTTCGCCCGAGTCCTGTTGCATGGCGTCGAGAACGTCGCGAGTCTGGTAGGCAATCGACTCCAGGGCTGCACGAATAATGTGGTCCACGCGTACGCCACGGGTCAGGCCGAACAGTGCGCCGCGTGCATAGGGGTCCCAGTACGGAGCACCCAGGCCGGTGAAGGCCGGCACCAGGTATACGCCGTTGCTGTCCTTGACCTTGCCGGCAAAGTATTCGGTGTCGTGGGCGTCGTTGATGATTTTCAACTCATCGCGCAGCCACTGCACGGTGGAGCCACCATTGAATACCGCGCCTTCCAGGGCGTAGGCCACTTCGCCGCGCGGGCCGCAGGCGATGGTGGTGAGCATGCCGTGCTTGGACTTCACGGCTTTGTCGCCGGTGTTCATCAGCAGGAAACAACCGGTGCCGTAGGTGTTCTTGGCTTGACCCGCTTCTACGCACATCTGGCCGAACAGGGCGGCTTGCTGGTCACCGGCGATGCCGCCGATGGCAATGCCACTTTTGGTGCGGCCGTAGATTTCCGAGGAAGATTTCACTTCCGGCAGCATTTCCCGCGGGATGTCCAGGATCTCCAGCATCTTCGCATCCCACTCCAGGGTGTGGATGTTGAAGAGCATGGTGCGCGAGGCGTTGGTGTAGTCGGTAACGTGGGTCTTGCCGCCGGTAAATTTCCAGATCAGCCAGCTGTCGATGGTGCCGAACAGCAGCTCGCCGGCGCGGGCACGCTCGCGGCTGCCTTCGACGTTGTCGAGGATCCACTTGAGCTTGGTGCCGGAGAAATACGGGTCGGTCACCAGGCCCGTGGCGTCGCTGATGTATTGCTCATGGCCATCGCGCTTGAGCTGCTGGCAGATCTCGGTGCTGCGGCGGCACTGCCAGACGATCGCGTTGTAGATCGGGCGGCCGGTGATTTTGTCCCACACCACGGTGGTTTCACGCTGGTTGGTGATGCCGATGGCGGCCACCTGGTCATGGTGCAGGCCAGCCTGGGCCAGGGCCTCGACCATTACCGCGCTCTGGGTGGCGAAGATTTCCATCGGGTCATGTTCAACCCAGCCAGCCTGTGGGTAATGCTGAGCGAATTCACGCTGGGCGGTGCACACCACGTTGGCGTCGCGATCGAAAATGATCGCCCGCGAACTGGTGGTGCCCTGATCAAGGGCAATGATGTAGTTCTTGTTCTGAATGTCGGTCATGTCGATTGCCTTGGACGAAAATAAGGAAGTTATTAACCAGCCTGGGCCGCAAAAAGGGCAGTGGGCGCCAGGCCGGCGCTATCAGGAAATATGCGTCTTGCCGTTGACAGCCGTGTCAGTTGTTTCAGAAACAGTGGGTGCGGCGCTCGGCAGGTGACGGGCAATCAACCCGCGATAGGCAGCAGCGCCGAGGCATGCGCCGACGATCGGAGCGAAAATCGGCACCAGGAAGTAAGGAATATCGCGACCACCGGTGAAGGCCATTTCACCCCAACCGGCAAAAAAGGTCATCAGCTTGGGGCCAAAGTCACGTGCCGGGTTCATCGCAAAACCGGTCAGCGGGCCCATGGCGCTACCGATCACCGCAATCAGCAGGCCGATCAGCAGAGGTGCCAGCGGACCGCGTGGCAAACCATTGTTGTCGTCGGTCAGCGCCATGATCACACCCATCAGGATCGCGGTGATGATCATCTCTACCAGGAACGCCTGGGCTGTGCTCAGCAGCGCATGGGGGTAGGTGGAGAACACCGACGCCAATTCCAGGCTGGCCTGGGAGCCGCGAACCATATGGTGGGTTTGTTCGTAATCGAAAAACAGGTTGCTGTAGAGCGTATAGACCAACGCGGCGGCGCAAAACGCACCGGCGATCTGGGCCAGGATATAGAAGGGCAGTTTGCGCTTTTCGAAATCGGCAAAGATGCACAGGGCGATGCTGACTGCCGGGTTGAGGTGAGCCCCGGAAATGCCGGCGCTCAGGTAGATCGCCATACTTACGCCGACCCCCCAGATAATGCTGATTTCCCATAACCCGAAGCTGGCACCCGCGACCTTGAGCGCAGCCACACAACCGGTACCGAAGAAGATCAGAAGCGCAGTCCCCAGGAACTCGGCCATGCATTGGCTCGAAAGTGAAGGCTGTTGAAGAGCAGTTGTCATGGAAAACCTCTGTTTTTGTTGTTGTCTGTTGTCTCGTCGCAATGGGCGAGCGTCGACTTTTACCGTGGAAAGGATCCCCATCCTGACTCGCGGTCTACTGCTCGAGTGCTGCGGGTGGTATTCCTGCAGTATTCGTAAACGAAAAAATATAGACAAGAATGACGCCTGTCAAAGGTCGAAAGTGAACTATTGGTCATTTTCGAACTATTGGTGTGGTGAATGATCATGCCAGGCGCGTTGCACAAGGGTTATCTCAGGGGCGCACTAGAGCGTTTTGCATGGACTTGGCCTAGAATTGGCCATCAGTTTGCCCAGCCTGGAGCGCTCATGACCCCCGCATTGGACCTGTTGAAAAAAGTTCGCGCCGAACATCGCATTCACAGTTATGAACATGACCCCAAGGCGGCGTCGTATGGCTTGGAGGCCGCGGAAAAGTTGGCGCTCGACCCGGCGCAGGTATTCAAGACGCTGCTGGCCAGCAGCGAGAAAGGTGAGTTGCTGGTGGCGGTGGTGCCGGTCGTCGGAAGTCTGGATTTAAAAGCCCTGGCCCACGCCGCAGGGGTGAAAAAAGTCGAGATGGCGGACCCGGCGTCGGCGCAACGCGCTACCGGTTACCTGTTGGGCGGAATCAGCCCGTTGGGCCAGAAAAAGCGTCTGCGCACGTTCATCGACGTGACGGCACAACCGTTTGCGACGATTTTTGTCAGTGCGGGGAGGAGGGGCTTGGAGGTTGAGCTACCGGCGGCCGTACTGGCTGAACATACCCAGGCCAAATTCGCCGAAATTGGCCGGGCATGACCTAATGCTCGTCAATTAAGAGAACCTGCCGCGACCAAAGTCTGTAGTGAGCGGGCTTGCCCCGCGCTGGGTGGCGCAGCCGCCCCAACAAGGACGCCGTGGTGTTTCAGGAAGATCGCGGTGACTGGATTTGGGGC